>JAISSE010000017.1 GCA_031273285.1 Prevotellaceae bacterium | reverse complement strand
GTTTAGAATCACTTTCGCACCGTTTAGAATCACTTTCGCACCGTTTAGAATCACTTCCACACCGTTTAGAATCACTTTCACACCGTTTAGAATCACTTCCGCACCGTTTAGAATCACTTTCACACCGTTTAGAATCACTTTCGAACCGTTTAGAATCACTTTCGCACTGTTTAGAATCACTTTCGCACTGTTTAGAATTACTTTCGCACCGTTTAGAATCACTTTCGCACTGTTTAGAATCTCTTTTGCACCGTTTAGAATTACATTCGCATCGGTGAGAGTGGCTTTTTAAAGGTATCCCATCGACTTCAACACAAAGACAAACAGAAATATGGTGATTGCCGACAGGGCGGTGCTCATCACTACGATATGGGCGGAAATTTCGCCGTCGCAACCCATGTTTTCCGCCATTATGAAACTTGCCACGGCTGTCGGAGTTGCGAAAAGACAGAGCAGCGCCGCAAGTTCCAGCTCGCGGAATCCCATATATACGAATACAATCATGGCAATCAGCGGGATGAGAACAAGTTTGGTCAGCGACGCCGCAAATACCGTCGTGAAATTGCCCATCAGACCCCTGAATTTGAACAGTCCTCCCATCACCATCAATGCCAGGGGAGTAGCGATTTTCGCTATTTCGTCCACAGGCTGCTCCACAAAGACCGGAAACCGCAGGTTCAGCCGTCCGGCAATGAATCCCGCAATACATGCAAGAATCAGGGGATTTTTGAAAATATTCACGATTATCGTGAAAAAAGGTAAGGAGGATTTGGATTTTGTTTCCGAAAAAATGTTTAACACAATGACTGCCGCAATATTGTAAACGGGAATAACCATTCCCATAAGCATTGACACGGCGATGACCGCATTGTCGCCGTACATGGCTGTCGCCAGCGGAAGTCCGTAAATGATGAAATTGCTTCTGTAAATGCCCTGTATCAGACTGCCTGTGGTCGCCCGGCGTTTCCCAAACATCGGGACGGCAATAAACAGAACGGCAATCATAATGATGATGCCGACGAATGCCGATAAAATCAGCCGCGTGTTGAATGAATCCGTGAACGAGTCTTCGAACGTGTGCCGGATATTCTGAAAAAGCATCAGCGGCAGGGGAAACTTGAACACGAACCTGTTCGCTTCCGACAGAAACACCTCCGATACAAACCGCATCTGTTTCAGGACGTACCCCGTGGCTATCAGCAAAAAAAGCGGCAGCACAACATTTATTGAAAATAAAAAATCACTCATTCGACACAATTTTTACGTACCCGCAAAGATAAGCAAAAATTTCCGAATCGCGTACCGGTTACAGACCCGACGACAGGAGAGACTCCCATGTAACCAGTAAAACAGTCATTTCGGAATAACTGAGGATACCGCTCTGCTGCTTGTTGGTTTTCAGATAACCGTCATATACCTTGTCCTGCACGGACGAGAGGGTGGGATTCAGGGCTTTCTGCCAGTGAGAACTGATTTTTCCGTAATCGTCGATAACGCGGGCATCGACTTTACGAACTGCTTCCCGATATTTGTCCGGCGACATTTTGCGCAGATTGTTAAGCAGATACCATACCGTTTCCAGATAACCGCTGTATCGCGTCAGGGGATGCTCGCTCGAACAGCAAACGACGGAAGCGTACAGGTTACATTCCGATTCGCTCGCAATTCCGAACTGATGCGCTTTCTCGTGAGCCGAAGAAAACGGATAGGAGACAGGAAGTTGAAAATAGTTAAGATGCTCTTCGTTGAAAAATGGTCCGAAAAATCCGGAAACGCCCGTGCGGGTCATTAACCCTTCGATTACAGAACATTTCGGACGGCGTTTCCCGCACGGATAGGGAATTCGCAACTGTTTGTTGAGCTTTCGATATGCCGCCTCTATAGCATTGTCTATCTCGTCGATATCGAAATGAGAATCTGCGATATACGATTTATTCAGAGAATCGATGTAGCGGTAAACCAGAGCCTCGAAATAGACAGTATCCTCAACGGGCGGTTTCACTCCGAAACGCTCGTGAAATTCGGGACGAAAATAAGCGATTCCCCAAGCCATATAAAACCACGAAACTATCCACAGTATGGACGAAAAAACGCCTTTTATCCAGCGGATAAAAGATATTTTTCGCATGAAAATCAACACTATACAGCCAACGAAAGCAAGCGGCGCGGCAATAATCAGCACGTCGAACAGAGAAAAGGGAACGCTGCACGAAATAAACGAAAGCAGACCTGCAATCGCGGGATAACAATATCCGATGTACGCCTCGGCAAGGTCGGGCAGGCGCGAACACAAAAAAACAAATAACAGCAACACGCACGGCAGGATAAACCCGAATACCGGTAAAAATTTTTTACTTTTTTTCGATTTGCGCAATCCGGATAACTGTCTCATATCTTTACATTTTATCATTAAACGAGACGGCAAAGTTACAAAAATTTCAAAATAAATTTGCAGATAACGGGAAAATGCCTAATTTTGCCGCCTGAAATTAAAAGTTATAAAAGGCGTAAAATATTATGAAAAAGGACATCCATCCGACAGGTTATCGCGTTGTGGCATTCAAGGATATGTCAAACGAAACGGTGTTTTTGACCCGTTCGGCGGTACAAACAAAAGAAACAACGGAGATTGACGGAGTTGAATATCCGTTATATAAACTGGAAATATCGAACACTTCCCATCCTTTCTATACGGGCAAAATGAAGCTGGTGGATACGGCGGGACGTGTGGATAAATTCATGAACCGCTACAAAAAGCATCTGGATGCGAAAAAGTCGTGATTCATCGACTGTTTGACGGGTACGAATAAGAGATGACAATAATCTCTTGATGAACAAAATACGATTAACGAAACGTTTTGATTTCGAAGCCGCACATTCGCTTGCAGGGTATGACGGCGCGTGCAAGTATATACACGGGCATTCATATACCCTGTATGTTACCGTTACAGGCACTCCTTCGGCAGATAAAACCGACCCGAAGCTGGGGATGGTTACGGATTTCGGAATCCTCAAACAGATTGTTAAAGAAAATATTACCGACAGATTCGACCACTGTCTCATGCTGCGAAAGGATTCTGCTTTGTCGCATGAAATAAAAAACGAATACCATAAAGTGGAGTTGTTTGATTTTCAACCGACATGCGAAAACATACTGCTCTATTTTGTCGAAATACTGAAAAACAGGTTGCCCGATACGGTTTCGCTGTACAGTCTGAAACTTGGCGAAACAAACAGTTCCTTTGCCGAGTGGTATTCGGCAGATCAAACATGTAACAACGAGTGAATTATGATGAATATTCCCTCAAAACTGCTGTCCGATGCCGTCGATGAAATGGCAAGCCTTCCGGGTGTCGGACGCAAAACGGCTCTGCGACTTGT
>JAISSE010000014.1 GCA_031273285.1 Prevotellaceae bacterium | reverse complement strand
CGGCGCATCGTCTCCATTTTGCCATGATTTTTAAATGCGTTACATTTGCACCGGCATAAAAATGCGCTTTTGTCCGGAATATGCGGTCGAAATATGCGGTAAAAGCGTGGATTTGTGAGAATTGATTGTATTAATTATATATTGTTTTAAATTCTGTCAGAATGAAAGAAATTGTTTTAAGCGGGATTCGTTCCACCGGAAATTTACACATAGGGAACTATTTTGGAGCGTTGCGCAACTTCATAAGGATGCAGGACACGAGTAACTGTTTCTTTTTTATTGCCGATTTGCACTCGCTGACAACGCATCCCGATCCCGAAAATTTCCATAAAAATGTAAAAACGGTTTTAGCCGAATATCTTGCGTCGGGACTTGACCCCGAAAAGTCGGTTATCTTTGTTCAAAGCACTGTCCCCGAAGTTTCGGAACTTTATACCCTGATGAACATGTGGTCGTATGTCGGAGAACTCGAACGCACGTCTTCGTTCAAGGAAAAAGTCCGCAAGCATCCGAACAATGTCAATGCGGGTTTGCTGACCTACCCCGTGCTGATGGCAACGGATATACTTATCCACAAGGCGCATAAGGTGCCTGTGGGCAAAGATCAGGAGCAGCATCTGGAAATGTCCAGAGTATTTGCCCGCCGATTTAACAATATGTATAATGTCGAATTTTTCCCCGAACCGGCAGCCTATAATTTCGGGACGGATCTGGTTAAGGTTCCGGGACTTGACGGTTCGGGCAAAATGGGCAAGTCCGAAGGCAACGGAATATATCTGACCGATGACGAAAAGACTGTACACAGGAAAGTTATGCGTGCGGTAACGGACAGCGGTCCCGTCAATCCGGACGCTCCCATGTCCGAGCCGGTGCAAAATCTTTTCACCATCCTGCAAATAGTATCCGACGGCGAGGTTGTCCGGTTTTACGAGGAAAAATACAAATCCGGCGGGATACGCTACGGCGATATGAAAAAACAGCTCGCCGAAGATATCTGTAAAATAACGCTTCCGATACGCGAACGGATTCTGGAGATACAGGGCAATGACAAATATCTCGACGAGGTGGTGAAATATGGCGCGGAAAAAGCGCGTGCAAGCGCATCGAAAACCTTGGCGGGAGTAAAGGAAATTATGGGCTTCAAATGGTTCTGACTTTCGTGAAAAGTAACATTTCGAAAAAAACATTGTACATTTGCAGACGGAAAAATACATCCGGTCTGTAACGAACCTAAGTGTATTTCCGACAGTTATAACTGATATTGGGCAAAATGAGGCATAATTTTTAAGTGTATTTTTTGCCTCGTGTCATAAAACGGATAAAAAATTGAAATGAAAATTGCAATACAGGGCGTAGCCGGAGCGTTTCACGACGAAGCAGCCCGCAAGTTTTTCGGAGAAAATATCGGTCTTCTGGAATGCAATACTTTCAGACTGTTGTGTGAAAAAGTGGATTCCGGTGAAGCCGACTACGGTATCATGGCTATAGAGAACACCATTGCAGGCAGTTTGCTCCAGAACTACGGATATATCGACGAGTTCAAACTGAGGATAACGGGCGAAATTTATCTGCGAATCAAGATGAATCTTATGGCGCTGAAAGGTACGAAAATCAAAAATATCAGGCAGGTGCTTTCGCATCCCATCGCACTGCGTCAATGCGCCGAATATCTCGGCACGCTCTCGAAGAATGTGGTGATTTCGGAAACGGAAGATACCGCCGAATCGGCAAAGATGATATACGAAAATCAACTTGCAGATACTGCCGCCGTTGCGGGAGAGGTTGCCGCAAAAATATATAATCTCGAAATACTCAGGGAAGGAATAGAAACGGTAAAGAAAAACTACACCCGTTTCATCACCCTGTCGAAAAATCATCAGCCGGTATCGGACAACAACAAGGCTTCCCTGTCGTTTGAAGTCAGGCATCAGCCTGGTTCTCTGGCGGAAGCGCTGTCGATATTTGCCCGGCACGATGTGAATGTAACCAAAATACAGTCCGTACCGATATTGGGACAACCTTACCGGTACTCTTTCCACGTGGACGTCGAATGGGATAATTCCAACAGTTACGACGCCTCCATATCGGAGATAATCCGGCATGTTTCGGGCTTGTCGATATACGGAGAATATAAAAAAGGAGAGTTACCTTCGGAAATTTAAAACAATTACAAAAATACAGTAATGATTATTCAGGAAGCCAAGAGATTAGGAAGTATTCAGGAATACTACTTTTCGCGGAAAAATGCAGAAATTGCAGAAATGAACAAAACAGGAATCCCTGTGATTAATCTGGGCATCGGAAGTCCCGATTTAAGACCGTCGGACGAAACTATCGACAAATTGCACGAAATTGCAATGCGTGAAGACTCGCACGGTTATCAACCTTATCGTGGTGATTTGGAGTTGCGTAAAGCAATATCGGCATGGTACGGAAAAACTTTCGGCGTAAAATCCGACCCCAATTCGGAAGTGTTGCCCCTTGCGGGTTCCAAGGAAGGAATCATGCACATCACGATGTCGTTTGTGAATGAGGGCGATGAAGTGCTGGTTCCCGACCCCGGATATCCGACTTATGCTTCGGTAACGCTGCTGGCAGGCGCTAAAATCAGGAATTACAAACTGAAAGAAGAATCGGGCTGGCAAATAGATTTCGATGAACTGGAAAAACAGGATTTGTCGAAAGTTAAACTGATGTGGTCCTGTTTCCCGAACATGCCGACCGGCGTGCGTGCAACCGACGAAACCTACAACCGCTTGATCGCCCTGGCTCGAAAGAACAAATTTCTTTTGGTCAACGACAATCCTTACAGTCTGGTACTTAACTACGAATACAAGAGCATACTGACCTACGGGGGCGCACGGGAAGTCGCTCTGGAAATGAACTCGCTGAGTAAATCGCACAACATGGCGGGCTGGCGTGTGGGCTGGGTTATCGGCGAAAAAGACTATATCGACTCCGTCATGAAATTCAAGAGCAATATGGATTCAGGAATATTTCTGGGGATTCAGCGCGCTGCCGTTAAGGCTCTTGAAAACAGCGACGAATGGCACATCAAAAGAAACGAAGAATATCGCGAACGCAGAAAATTGGCGGAAGAACTTGCTGCAAAACTCGGTTTGACTTTCGATAAAAATCAGGTTGGCTTATTCCTGTGGTGTAAAATACCCGCGTACATGCCTTCAGGAGAATGGCTTAGCGACAAGGTTCTGAAGGAGGCAAGGGTGTTTATCACGCCGAGTTTTATTTTCGGAAGTACGGGAGAGCGCTTTGTGCGTATATCTCTATGTACCAAACAGAAAAACTTCAGGGAAGCAATCGAGAGAATCGGCAGTCTGGACTTAATTAGTGAATAGTGAATAGTGAATAACGAATAGTGAATAAATTACAAAAAATATTTACATGAACTATTGTGAACAAACATGTTAAATCATTCGTAATTGGCTGCGCCGAACTTGCGTTTGACTGCGCCGAACTTACGTTTCGTAATTCGTAATTTTTAATTCGTAATTATATAACTAATGGTCTTCAAATTTGCACCGTATAATTGACGCACATGGATTGGGACGGTAAATCGAAGGGCAACAAATCCGGTTATGCCGTGTTTATCCTGCTGTTAAGGATGGGATTAGCTCCGGCATACGCTCTTTTGGTTTTTGTGTCGCTGTATTATTGTATTGCCGAAAGGCGCAAGTCGGTTATTTCCTATAATTTCTACCGCAAACGTATAGGCTTCGGGGTTTTACGTTCGGTGATTTCGGTCTGTCGAAACTATTTTATATTCGGACAGTGCCTTATCGACCGGATAGCTCTTATGACTGCAAATCCGAATTTCGGAATTACGTTTACGGGAGAAAACCATTTGACGGACATGGCGAAACAGGGGAAAGGAGGTCTGCTCGTCGGTGCGCATCTGGGAAACTGGGAAATAGCGGGGCATTTTTTGTACAGAATAAACGTTCCCGTCAATATTGTGATGTATGATAATGAGTATGAGAATATAAAAGAATATCTGGAAAGCGTGAAAAATAAACAAAACGCTTACAGGATTATCCCTCTTAAAGACGATCTGTCGCATTTGTATGCAATAACCGAAGCCCTGTCGCGCGGCGAGTTTGTCTGTCTGCATGCCGACAGATATATGGACAACTCTAAACTGTTATATCATAAGTTTTTAAACGAAGACGCGCCTTTTTCGCAATCAATATTCCGACTGTGTACAATGTTCGATATTCCCGTAACTTTTGTATATGCTTTCCGCTTGAAATTCAGGAGATACCATTTCCATGCCTCCAAACCCAAAACATATTCGGGAACAAAAGACGAAAAAATTAAAGAATTTGCCGACGATTATATTCGGGAACTGGAGAAAAAAACAGGACATTACCCGTTACACTGGTTCAACTTTTTTGATTTCTGGAAAAAGAGTTGAATACCGAAGCACGCGGATGACGCGGATTTTAAGGATTTGCGCAGATAAAAATGATCTGCGTAAATCCGTTAAATCTGCGTCGTCCGCGTGCTAAACCGCATCGCCGATTATGACGTAAAATTCAATGCTACAGACTGTCTCCGAAATCCCTTCTGAATTTTGCCATTAATCTTTCCGGCCATTCATCCAGCGATTCCAGTCCGCCCATAAAAAATCGCAATACCGGCGGTTCGTACACAAATTTCAGCCCGCCAATCATGTGTCGATTCTCGTGCAGCCATACCATTCTGTCCACCACATACTTAATTTGGGAAAGAGTGAATACTCTGCGCGGAACAGCCAGACGCAGCAGTTCGACATCGGCAAGTATTTCTTCTCCGTTCTCATCTCTCACACTCGAAACAGTTCCCCTTTCCATGCCGCGTATTCCTGAAATCAAATAGAACGCGGCAGATAAAGCGCCGGCAGGGTATTGTGTTTGAGGTATATGCGC
>JAISSE010000293.1 GCA_031273285.1 Prevotellaceae bacterium | reverse complement strand
CTGCCCTGCATCCTGCACTGGAATCAGAATCATTTTGTGGTATGCTACAGGATAAGAAAAAGAGGCGGAAAGGATTACCGGATAAGCATAGCCGACCCCGCCGCGCGTAAATCCGTATTTACCAGAGAAGAATTTCTGAAATGCTGGACAAGCACGAAAACGCAGGGCGAAGATACGGGAACAGCCCTGATTCTCCAGCCGGGACCGGAATTTTACGAGGAAAAGGACGAACGGGACAGGGAACAGGCGGTTAAGGGGCTGCGTTTTTTTGCCCGCTACCTTCGTCCGTACAAAAGTCAGCTGTGGCAATTAGTTGTTGGCATGATGGTCGGCTCGGCGCTGCAACTCATTTTTCCCTTTCTTACACAGGCAATGGTCGATACCGGCATCGGCACGGGCAATCTCAATTTCATCACGCTGATACTCATAGCTCAGTTAGTGCTGTTTGCCACGCAGATGGGAGTGGGATTCATCCGCAGCTGGATAATTCTGCACATGAACTCGCGCATAAACATAACGCTGATATCCGACTTTCTGGCAAAGCTGATGAAACTGCCGATGGGTTTCTTTGATACAAAGATGGTCGGCGACATCATGCAGCGCATAGGCGACCACGGGCGTATTCAGGGTTTTCTTACGGGCACTTCGCTAAGCGTGATTTTTTCCTTTGTAAACTTCATCGTCTTCGGGATAATACTCGCCTGCTACAATCCGCTGATACTGCTGGTTTTCGCCATCGGGAACACGCTTTACGTACTCTGGATACTGTCGTTCATGAAATTTCGCAGGGAACTCGACCACAGACGTTTTGCACAGGCGTCGAGCGAACAGAGCACGGTGGTGCAGCTGGTAACGGGAATGCAGGAAATCAAGTTAAGCAACTGCGAAAAACAGAAACGCTGGCAGTGGGAACGGATACAGGTGAAACTCTTCAAAATCAGCATAAGAGGCCTGGCTTTGGGTCAGTATCAGGAACTCGGTTCGGTATTTTTAAATCAGACCACCGGCATAATCATCTCGTTTATTGCGGCAAAGGCGGTTGTGGAGGGGAACATGACGCTCGGCATGATGATGTCCCAGAGTTACATCATCGGTCAGCTGTCGGCTCCGATAGGACAGTTTATAGGCTTTGTACGTTCGCTGCAGGACGCCAAAATCAGTCTGGAACGTTTGAACGAGATACACAACAGGGAAGACGAGGAACAGACAATCGCATCAAAACTGACCGTACTGCCCGAGGACAAAACATTCAATGTGGAAAATCTTTCATTCAGCTACGACGGCGCCGACAGGGATTATGTGCTTGAAGATGTTAATTTAACAATCCCGCACAATAAAATCACCGCCATAGTCGGAGCAAGCGGCAGCGGCAAAACCACGCTTGTGAAACTTTTGCTCGGCTACTATCCGCCCCTCAGGGGGAATATCAGTCTTGGAGAAGTACCGATAGGTAACATCAATCCGCACCTGTGGCGCAAACTGACGGGCGCAGTGATGCAGGACGGGTTTATATTTTCCGACACCATAGCGGGCAATATCGCACCCGGAGAAGAAACGGTAGACGAAAAACGGCTGCTTCACGCGGTGAAGACGGCGAATATCCGCGAGTTTATCGATTCGCTTCCGCTGGGTTACAATACCAAAATAGGAATGGAGGGAAACGGCATAAGTCAGGGACAGAAGCAAAGGATACTGATTGCCAGAGCAGTGTATAAAGACCCGAAATTTCTGTTTTTCGACGAAGCGACCAATTCGCTGGACGCCAACAACGAAAAGCAGATAATGGAAAATCTGAGAGCGTTTTACAAGGGCAAAACAGTGGTCATCGTTGCCCACCGTTTGAGTTCGGTGCGTCATGCCGACAATATCGTTGTTCTGGACAGGGGAAAAATTGTCGAACAGGGTACGCACGAAGAACTTGCGGAAAAAAGAGGAGCCTATTATACTCTGGTTAAAAACCAGCTGGAACTGGGGAACTAGTTGAGAGTTGAGAATTGAGAATTGAGAATTGAGAATTGTTGATAAAATATAGACGGATATGGAAAAAGAACAGGAACCGGATTCGGGGAAACCGGTAGAGCTTCGCAGTGAGGAACTGCATGAGGTACTGGGCAGTGTTCCTCCATGGATTTTACGCAGGGGGATAACGCTTGTCGCACTGATTGCCGTCATACTTCTGGTCGGATCGTGGTTTTTCAAATATCCCGAAACGCTTCCCGCCACAATGGTACTGACGGGCAAAACTCCTCCCGCGGCAATTGTCGCCAAAACCGGCGGACGGCTGGTGAAACTGTATGTATCGGATAAACAGCGGATAAACAGCGGAGACTATCTTGCGGTAATCGAAAATCCGGCGAATACCGAAGATGTTTTTCTGCTGAAAAAATATCTGAAGGAACTGCTGGAGAATCCCGAAAAAATCCTGTCCCTTCCAAAAAAGGAATTTAATCTGGGCGGCATTCAGTCCACATTTTCGGCTCTGTCGCGTTCTATAGACAATTATCGCAAATTTGCGGCATTGAACTATTACCCTCAAAAAATGGCGTCCATAAAAGCCCGCATCGGGGATTACGGTAAACAGTACGAAAATCTTGAACGTCAGTCGAAAATAATACGTGAACAGCACGAACTTAAAGCGATACGCTACGGGAAGGACACACTGCTGTTCGAGGGAAAATACCTTTCACCCACGGAAATAGACAATGCGAAAACAACTTATCTTCAAAGCAGATTAACGGTTGAAAATTCGCTTTCCGCACTCGACAACATGAAAATACAGATCAGACAGCTGGAAGAAAACCTGCTGGATACGGAACAGCAGTACAATGACCAGCAATCCTCCTTCAATCTCGAAATCACCGGCTACGCCATACAGATGACAAACGAAATCAACACGTGGGAAATGACTTACGTGCTTGCAGCGCCTGTTTCGGGAACGGTAACGTTCAACAGTTACTGGAGCGAAAATCAGAATGTCAGCGCCGGCGAAACCGTTTTTTCCATCGTTCCGGATGACGGCGGAGAACCGGTAGGCAAGGCGCTTCTTCCCGTACCGCGTTCGGGCAAGGTAAAGGTCGGACAGAGGGTGAACATAAAATTTGCCGGCTATCCCGAAAATGAATTCGGCACAGTCAGGGGGGAGATAGGAAGCATTTCGCTCGTTCCGTCGGAAAACAATTATACACTGGAAATCATTCTCCCGAACGGACTTGTGACCACCTACCGTAAAGAACTGCCGTTTTCCCAGGAGATGCAGGCTGCGGCAGATATCGTTACCGACGATTTGCGTCTGCTCGAACGGCTGTTTATGCCCGTAAGAAAGATTTTTGCCGAAAGTATGGACTGATTTTTTGCATTTTTTATTAAGGACTTGTCTATAAATAAATACATCTCAAAATAATGTTTTATAATTGATTCTTAATAATTTAATACTATTATTTGATATAGTTATTTATTGACAAGTCCTAAAGCATAACGCCAACCTTAGCCCATTCGACGCCAACCCCTGCCATCCGCCTGCAAATCACTTATAAATCCGTTTCATCCTGTTACTTTTGTCCCGCATTAATATTGATGCAGTATTTAAAATTAAGTAAAATGGACGAAAAGTTAAAAGACAAAGACGTTCTGTTAGTCAGAGAAAAAGGCAGTAAAGAACTGAAAGCCGTTACCGGACAGAACGCTGACGGCACACCGAAAACCGCCCTCCCGAAAGAGGAAAACAATCCCGATTTCCTGAAAATCGACAAACATGGAAACATGCTTGAAAATTTCATGTCGAACTTCATGAAACAGGCAAAAGACCCGACGCGCTTTGAGTTTTTCCGTGTCCCTGCTGCAAACATGGAAGAAGTAATCAGGTCATTGCAGGAAGCCGCCCAAAAACCGGATAAACCGGAAAACAGCGCAATTTTGGACATGCACCGCGTGGAACCGGAAGCGTTTTTGAAGAAACAGGAACAGGGTCAAACGCAGCCGCAGCCGCAAACTCAATCGCAAACCACAAACAACGCCATCGACGAAAGCCGTATCGACTGGTCGCAGTTTGAACGCCTGGGAGTGAGCCGCGAAACGCTGGAGAAAACGAACAGTCTTGACAAAATGCTCAACCGGCAGAAAACGCCGTTAATCCCCATTACGGTAAAGTTCGATGACGTAACCGTCCGCACCGATGCGCGGCTGTCATTAAGAGAAATGCCCGACGGCAAACTGTCCGTTTCCATCCACGCCATCCGCAGGGAGCCGGAACTGGACAGGTATTATTTCGGCATGAAATTTAACGAAGAAGACAAACAAAACCTGCGGACAACCGGTAATCTCGGACGTATCGCCGATGTGCAGTACAGACAGGGCGAAACCACTCCGGTTCTGATTTC
>JAISSE010000244.1 GCA_031273285.1 Prevotellaceae bacterium | reverse complement strand
AATAATTTGCGGATGAAATTTAAATACATAACTAAAATAAATACAGCATGAAGCGATTTACATTAATTGGTTTGGGATTCGTATTTGCCATGGTTGCAAACGCCCAAAAAACGGATTTGGCGGACTATGTAAACCCTTTGACGGGGACATTGTCCAAGAGTTCACTGTCCACAGGAAACACTTACCCTGCAATTGCAATGCCCTGGGGTATGAATTTCTGGATGCCGCAAACAGGCAAGATGGGCGACGGATGGGCGTATACGTATGACGCCGACAAGATACGCGGATTTAAGCAGACACATCAGCCAAGTCCGTGGATTAACGATTACGGACAGTTTTCCCTTATGCCGGTTTCCGGAAAAGCTGTTTTCGATCAGGACCGGCGCGCGAGCTGGTTTTCCCACAAGGCGGAGGAAGCGCGACCCTACTATTACAGGGTTTATCTTGCCGACCATGATGTTGTTACGGAAATTGCGCCGACCGAACGCGCCGCCATCTTCCGCTTCACATTTCCCGCGACCGACAGTGCATTTGTGATTGTAGACGCCTTTGACAGAGGGTCGTATATCAAAATCATTCCCGAACAGAGAAAAATAACGGGATATACGACCAGAAACAGCGGAGGCGTACCGCGCAATTTCAGAAACTATTTTGTGGTTGAGTTCGACAAGCCTTTCACATACGTTGCAACGGCGGTGAACGGCGCTATCTTGCAGGGCAATACCGAAGCCGAGGACAACCATACCGGAGGCATTATCGGGTTTGTAACCAAAAAGGGCGAAACGGTGCATGCCCGCGTGGCGTCATCGTTTATCAGCCATGAACAGGCGGAAATCAATCTGAAAGAGCTTGGCGACAATTCTTTCGACAGGATTAAGGAAAACGGGAAAAAAAGATGGAACGAAGTATTGGGACGCATAGTGGTGGATGACGACAATATCGACAATCTGCGTACTTTCTATTCGTGTCTCTACCGTTCGGTGCTTTTCCCGCGCAGTTTTTTCGAAATCGACGCTTCGGGAGAACCGGTGCATTACAGTCCCTACAACGGACAGATAATCAAAGGCTATCTGTTTACCGATACCGGATTTTGGGACACTTTCCGCTGCCTGTTTCCGTTTCTCAATCTTGTGTATCCCGACATGAGTGTCAAGATGCAGGAAGGCTTGGTCAATACGTACAGGGAAAGCGGATTTCTACCGGAATGGGCAAGTCCCGGACATCGCGGCTGCATGGTCGGAAACAACTCGGCTTCGGTCGTTGCTGACGCTTATTTGAAGGGAATCAGAGGTTATGACATCGAAAAACTCTGGGAAGGCGTTGTGCACGGGACAACGCACGTGCATCCGAGAGTATCGTCCACGGGACGTCTGGGGCACGAATACTACAACGATCTCGGATATGTGCCTTATGACGTGAAGATTAACGAAAGCGCCGCACGTACTCTGGAATATGCTTTCGACGACTGGTCGATATACAAACTGGGCAAGGCGCTGAAAAAACCGGACGAAGAAATTGAAATTTACGCAAAACGCGCCATGAACTATAAAAACCTGTTCGACCCCGAACATAAACTGATGAGAGGCAAGAACAAGGACGGCTCGTTCCAGTCGCCGTTCAATCCCCTGAAATGGGGCGACGCCTTCACCGAAGGCAACAGCTGGCATTACACATGGTCGGTGTTTCACGATCCGCAGGGACTGATTGATTTGATGGGCGGCAGGACGGGATTTAACAGGATGATGGATTCGGTATTCAACGTTCCGCCGCTGTTCGACGAAAGTTATTACGGAGGCGTGATTCACGAAATACGCGAGATGCAAATCATGAATATGGGCAATTATGCACATGGAAATCAGCCGATACAGCACATGATATATCTCTACAACTATTCGGGAGAGCCGTGGAAGGCGCAGTATTGGGTACGGGAAAGCATCGACAAACTGTATTCCTCCGCGCCCGACGGATATTGCGGCGACGAAGACAACGGACAGACTTCGGCATGGTATGTCTTTTCCGCTCTGGGATTTTATCCCGTATGCCCCGGTTCGGGCGAATATGTGCTCGGCTCGCCACTGTTCAAAAATGTAACCCTGAATCTTCACAACGGCAGGAAAGTTAACGTCAAGGCGCCCGACAACGACAAATCGAAAAGATATGTATCGTCGATGACGGTGAACGGCAGGAATCATACAAAAAATTACATAACTCACGAAACATTGACCTCCGGCGCGAATATCGAATACAAAATGTCGGAATCGCCCAATGTAAAAAGAGGTACGGACGAAAGCGACTTTCCGTATTCTTTTTCCAGGGAAATCAAGTAAATGAAGGTATATTTTGTTACGGGCGAGCCGTCCGGCGATTTGCTGGCTTCAAGTTTGATGAAGGCGCTGAAGGAAAAAGCAGCCGATGTGGAGTTTTACGGCGTTGGCGGAGAAATAATGAAATCGTACGGGCTTAAATGTCTGTTCAACATGGCGGAACTCTCGGTGATGGGCTTTTTTGAAGTTGTCCCGAGGCTTCCGCTGATATTGAAACGGATCGGGCAGACTGTCGCAGATATCGAAAAGCTGAACCCCGATATTATCATAACCGTCGACAGCTGGGGCTTTGTGAGCGTATTGCTTTCTCGTCTCAAAAAGAAGAAGATAACCATACCCAAACTGCATTATGTCGCTCCGCAGGTGTGGGCGTGGAAAAAGGGAAGGGCAAAGAATGTCGCGAAACTTACCGACCGCCTGATGACTCTTCTTCCGCACGAACCTCAATATTTTGAAAAATACGGACTTAAATGCGATTTTGTGGGACATCCGGTCGTGGAAAACAGGATTGACGAAATAGACGCGGGCAATTTCAGAACAAAATACGGTATTCCGCCGAATGCCACTATCCTATCCGTCCTGCCCGGAAGCAGAAACAGCGAAGTGAAAAGACTGATGCCCGTCTTCAGGGATGCGATAGAGATACTTGCGACAAAAATCGACAATCTGTTTGTGGTTGTTCCGACCGTGGAAACGGTTGCCGACAGGGTCGGGAAAATGTTCGAAAACAGGGATATCCCCTGCCGTGTCATCACCGGACGCACCGAAAGATATGCCGCGTTCAAACAGAGTGTGGCGGCAATAGCGGCGTCGGGAACGGTGTCGCTGGAACTTGCATCGTGTAAAACGCCTCATGTGGTGGCATATAAATTCAACGCTCTCACGAATTTCCTTGCGGATATATTTGTGGACGTCAAATATGCCAATCTGATAAACATGCTTTGCGACAGAGAGATTATTCCCGAATTTATGCTCAACGAATGTCGTGCCGACCTGATTGCCGACAAAACATTCGAACTGATAGCCGGTAAAACTGCGGAAACAATGATAAAAGATGCCGCCGACGGACTGCGGAAACTGCGCCTGCCGGATATACTGCCTTCGGAAAAAGCCGCCGAAATCGTGATTGAAATGGTCTCGAAATGAAACAAAAGAAGCAACAGGTCATCCCCGTACACCGAATGGACGCCCAAGCGTCGCTCGGCATGGCATTCACCTACTTTGACACCGAGAGTGAAAATGAGTTCGCGGCAAGCATGACAGGTTCGGATAAGAATATGACTCACAGGGATGACCATTACCTGTTTATGTTTATGAACACCGAAGAAGCTTTCCTGACTGTTGATTTTGAAGAGGTGCGGGCTGCGGGTGATATTGTGTTTTATATACGTCCCGGTCAGGTGCACGGGGTACCGTCTTCTCTGAAATTCAAAGGATGGTTTTTAGCCATTGATTCCATGCTGGTTGAAAAAGATTACAGGAACACTTTCGAGGG
>JAISSE010000227.1 GCA_031273285.1 Prevotellaceae bacterium | reverse complement strand
ACCAAATAAGTTACACCCACGCAGAAGCGCGAGCGTTTAACAACTTATTCCTGATATCGTTGAAATTGTCGAGATTTCAGTGGCAAGAATAAAGCTAACGCTTTCTTTATATTTGCTGTGTTACAATACTTTCTATCCTGTCATTATTTATATAATTTTTAACATTCTATTTCGCAATTTACTGCTAACTTCGAATACAAAAATACATATTTTTTTGTATATCGCCGAATTATTATGCCGTTTCGTCTGTTTATATTCTTTATTGTGTTAGTATGCAATATTATACAAAACACAATATATACTCCGCACGGCATGATTTTGAGCATCGGATCAATCGACACGAAACCTGAAAAGTCCTTCGGATTTTTTTTTCAGCAACTTCTCACTATTCGTTATTCGTTATTCACTGTTCACTATATTCGTTTTTTTGAAAATAAATTATAATCCATATCTTTGCAAAAAAGAATTGATGACGAATGGGACGGAAATACAGGACACAAATTGTTGCGAACGAGCGAAATAAGACGAAAAAGCCGTTCTTACGGACAGTATTGATATCCATGTTTGAGACAGAAATACAAAACTCAAAATAATAAATAGAAATGTTAAAGATTAAATTTTTACTTGCACTGATACTTGGTTTTTCAGTGGTTGCATACGCGCAAAAGCCGAAAGAAAAAGATTCGCCGGCAAAGGCAGATACGGCTAAAGCGGACAATGCAAAAAAATCCGGTCCCGACGACCCGAAGCCGTACAGGGAAGTAGTAACCGGTGAAGCTGTTACAAGCGTCGGAATGTTCAGGATACACAGGATTAAGGAACAGTACCTGTTTGAAATTCCGGATACACTGTTAAACCGCGACATACTGGTTGTCAACCGGATTGCAAAATCGGCGGCAGGACTGCGCCCCGGCGTCAATGCCTATGCCGGCGACCAGATTGCCGAAAACGTAATCCGTTTCGAATCGGCTCCCTTTAACCGTATTTTCATGCGTCGGATGATTTTCTCCGAAAATTCGATCGACAGTACTGACAACGGCATGTACAGGGCAGTCGTCAAATCGAATTTGCAGCCCATCGTGGCGTCGTTTCAGGTGAAAGCCCGCGGCGAAGATACCGTATCCAAATCGTATGTGATTGATGTAACAGGCTTTTTGCAATCCGAAAACGAGATACTGTATTTCAATCCCAATACCAAAAAGAATCTTTCGGTGGGGGCAATTCAGAACGACAAGTCATACGTGGTTTCGATAAAGCCATATCCCGTAAATATCGAGATACATACGGTGCGCACATACTCGAAAACCGCGGCTCCAAATACGGATGCCTCCACTCTGCCGGTTTCCTACGAACTGAACAGTTCCATGCTGCTTTTGCCCGAAAAGCCGATGAAATCCCGATACATGGATGCCCGCGTCGGTTTCTTTGCACGGCGATTTGTCAGTTTCGACGCCAATCCGCAGGGCATAAAGGAACAGGCGGTAATTACCCGCTGGCGTCTGGAACCCAGGGATGAAGACAAAGACAAATATCTGCGAGGCGAACTTGTCGAACCGAAAAATCCGATTATATATTACATCGACCCCGCCACGCCGAAGAAATGGGTGCCCTATCTGATTGCCGGAGTAAACGACTGGCAGGAGGCTTTCGAACAGGCAGGTTTCAAAAACGCCATAAAAGCGCTGACAGCCCCCGAAAACGATTCGACGTGGAATATCGACGACGCACGTCATAACGTGATAGTTTACAAGGCATCGGCTATTCCCAATGCAAGCGGACCGCACGTGCACGACCCGCGCAGCGGCGAAATCATGGAAACGCATATCAACTGGTATCACAACATTATGTATCTGTTGCGCAACTGGTATATGATTCAGGCGGGAGCGGTGGATGCCCGCGCGCGTAAACTGCAGTTCGACGACGAACTGATGGGGCAGCTGATTCGTTTTGTCTCGTCGCACGAAGTAGGTCATACTTTGGGACTGAGACACAATTTCGGCTCAAGTTCGACTGTTCCGGTCGAAAAGCTAAGAGACAAGGATTATGTCGAAAAATACGGACATACGCCTTCCATAATGGATTATGCCCGTTTTAACTACGTGGCGCAGCCGGAAGACGGCATCTCCGAAAAGGGAATATTTCCCCGTATCGGGGAATACGACAAGTGGGCTATTGAATGGGGCTACAGATGGCTTCCTCAATTTGACGGTCCCGATGCGGAAATACCTTATCTTAACAGATTGATTATCGACAGGCTAAGTTCCAACGAAAGACTGTTTTTCGGAAGCGAAACCGAAGCTCTCGACCCGCGTTCCCAAAACGAAGATCTGGGCGCCAATTCCATGCAGGCAGGTACTTACGGAATCAAAAACCTGCAGCGGATATTGCCGAATCTGAAAGAGTGGACAAAAGAGCCGAACGAGGGTTACGGACATCTGCGAACCATGTACGAAGAATTATGGAAACAGTACAGACTGTATATAGGTCATGTACTCAAAAATATAGGCGGTGAATATCATACGGTGAAAAGCGTGGAGGAACCGGGCAAGGTCTATCAGCCCGTTGAGTATGCAAGACAAAAGGAAGCCATGCGATTTTTGGATGCGCATCTCTTTACTACTCCCGCATGGCTGCTGAACGACAGTATCATATCGCTTACGGGCGCCAACATGTCCGCATATATTGCAATGTTGCAGTCGGATGCATTGTCCCGACTGCAAAGTGCGAGTATGCTGAGCGGCTTCATCAGAAACGAAGAACTGCGAAAAAGCGAAAAAATATATCCGGTTGCCGAATTTCTGGAAGACTTGAAGAAAAGCATCTGGCGCGAACTTTATTCCGGCAAGCCTGTTGAGATTCACCGGCGCGACCTTCAGAAAGTCTATATCGAGAACGCATTCAATGCGCTCGGTGGAGGAGGCGACGGCGGCGGCAGAGGCTACGGTCTGCTGTATTATTCAAACTCCGACCCGACAAAATCGGATGTCTCCAGTTTGATGCGCGCTCATTTGCTTGCTCTCCGGAACGACATAAAAAAGGCAATCCGTTCGCAAAAAGGCTTGTCCCGATACCATTTGCAGGATATACTGCAAAGAATCGACGACAAACTGAAACGATGACAGTGCCGCGCGGCTGTCGTCGTGATACAGAGATTAACTTGTAATACTACATTGTGTTTGTTTGTTTTCACTGGAGGTTGTCCGATTTTTCGGGCAGCCTCCTCTTTTTGTCGTCATCGCCGAGGGTTTGTCAAACACAAAGTGCGCAAAGGCGGGTGTCTCAAAAGCACGCGGATGACGCAGATTATAAGGATTTGCGCAGATTATTATTTGTTTGATAATATAACGTTTATTTTAACCTGTTATTTTAATATCTTATTTCCGAAATTGATGTAATTTTTGGCAGAATAGGCTAAATTTTATTTTGAGGTGCTATGGAGTAAAATGACGACTTTCCCTCTGTTCGGCGTAGCGACAGCCCGAAGGGCTTGATTTTCATAACCGCAGGTCGCGACCTGCGGAATATACAGCGATACACTTCTGCCTGAAAGGCAGGACTAAAACATCAAAGTCCTGCCTTTCAGGCAGAGTTGTTGAGGATGTTCCTGTCCGCAGGTCGCGACCTGCGGTTATGAAAATCTGACCTTTCAGGTCAATTTAACCGATGCACAAAATCATGTCGAGAGGA
>JAISSE010000260.1 GCA_031273285.1 Prevotellaceae bacterium | reverse complement strand
GTTTTGGTCAATACAAAACCTTCTTAGGGGTGCTTGTGCGAACAGGCTGAGATTATACCCTCGAAACCTGATCCGGGTAATACCGGCGTAGGAAAAGAGACTTCTCACGGTTATTTTTTTCAACTGCCCCTTTTTTATTGTTTAACCGTCGGCACGGTGTTGTTATTTAGAAGAAAGATGCCTGTCGACACAAAAAAATGTACAATGAAAAAGGTATTTTTAACCTTAGGGCTTGCAGCGGCAAGCATGTGGGCATCCGCCCAGCAGGACACTATTACTCTTGATGAAACGGTAATTACGGCAACCCGCGCATCGGGAAAAACTCCGGTAGCGCAAACCGTTGTTTCCGAAAAAGAAATCAGGAGGGCGAATATCGGCGTCGATATTCCGTATATCATGGAGATGACGCCTTCGGTGATTGTTTCGTCGGAGAGCGGACTGGGTTTGGGCAACACCACGTTCCGCATCCGCGGTACCGATCCGAGCCGCATCAACGTTACCGTCAACGGTATTCCCGTCAATGATGCGGAATCGCAAGCTGTATTCTGGGTCAATATGCCCGACTTTGCCTCGTCCGTCGGTTCGATTCAGATACAGCGCGGAGTAGGCACATCGACCAACGGAGGCGCGGCTTTCGGCGCAACGGTAAACATGCAGACCAGCCGTTCCTCCGCCGTTCCTTATGCCGAAATAAGTTCGACGGCAGGCATGTACGGCACTTTCCGCAACAGCATCAGTCTCGGAACGGGTACCGTCGGCAAAGGATTCGCTTTCGACGCCCGCTATTCGAATGTGCGCTCCGACGGATATATCGAACGCAGCGCGGCAAAGCATCAGTCCCTGTACGCTTCGGGAGCATGGCAGGGTGATTGCACTTCGGTGAAATTCTCGATTCTTCACGGAGAAGAACATACGGGGCTAAGCTGGAACGGTGTGCCGGGATATGCGCTTGACAGCGTCAAATATCCCTATTTCGAGGCAGGAGTGCCGGACTATAAGCCCGGTATCAACCGCCGCTACAATCCTTCGGGCGAATATCGCGACCCGGACGGGCAAATCAGGTATTACAACAACACCGACAATTACAGGCAAACACATTATCATCTGCAGTTTGCTCAACAGCTTGCCGAACACTGGAGAGGACACGCGACCCTGCACCTTACACGCGGTATCGGTTATTACGAAGAATACCGGCTGAACAGAAAGCTGGAGGAACACGGATTGCCGAATGTCGAAATTGACGGTATAACGGCAGGCAGAAGCGATTTAATCCGTCAGAAATGGATGGACAACTATTTTTACGGACTGACTTTCTCGGCAAACTACAGTGGCGGCAGGCTGCAATGGACTACCGGAGGCGCGGCTAACCGTCACGACGGCGACCATTTCGGCAAAGTATTGTGGGCAAGATACAATGCCGGCGCAACCTCCGGCAATGAATGGTATCGCAACAACGGGACAAAGAACGATTACAACTTTTATACGAAAGCGACATGGCAACCGAACAGGCTGATTAATATTTACGGCGACCTGCAGTACCGGCATATCGGTTATGTGATGGAGGGATTCGACGATGATTTGGCGGAACTCGGACAGTCGCACTGTTTCAACTTCTTCAATCCCAAAGCGGGCGCATTTTTCAACATTAACGACCGCAATACGGCTTATGTCTCGTTTGCCGTTGCCAACCGCGAACCCACGCGCGCCGATTTCAAGGACGCCAGCAAATGGGGCGCATCCGAAGCGCCGAGGTCGGAACGGCTGTACGATACCGAACTTGGCTACAGGATTACGTTACCGGCGGTCAGCATGGAGGTCAATCTGTATTATATGTGTTACAAAGACCAGCTTGTATCAACCGGAAAACTGAGCAGTGTGGGTTATCCCATTATGGAAAACATTCCGGAAAGTTACCGCGCAGGCATAGAACTTACCGGCGGCATCAGGATAGCCGAACCCTTGCGTTTTGAGGCTACCGCAACCTTCAGCCGCAATAAAATAAAAAATTTTATTGCTTTCACCGACCGGTATGACAATAATCGGGACTGGGGTTCGATGGAACAGCGCGTCGAAAATCTCGGCAATACCGATATTTCGTTTTCGCCCGAACTGACGGGCAGCGCTGTCCTGCGTTATACGCCGGTTAAAAATCTGTCGTTTTCGATTGGCGGCAAATATGTCGGGAAACAGTATTACGACAATACTTCCGACGATTCACGCAGTCTGGACGCTTATTTTACAGGTAACTTCGGAGTTGATTATTCCTTCAAGCTGTACGGTATCGATTTTGGCTTGCAGGGCTTGATCAACAATGTCTTCGACAGGCGGTACATTACGTCGGCATGGGTATATCGAGCCGTATTTGAGGACGGTAGCCCCGATTATATCGAAAACGGATTTTTTCCTCAAGCCGGACGCAATGTCATCGGAAAACTGACAATAGCATTTTAGTTGAGAGTGCTGCCACGCAGTGGTAGAATTGAAACATTATCCATCCATATTCGTGGTTTCGGAACAACGTTGTTACTGGCGTCGATTGGAATTGGAATTTGATAGATAGATAGTGCTGAAGCACTATCTATCTATATGAAAGAACATTTTCGTAATATACCTTCCCGCATGTTGCGGGAAACCAACAGCACAATGTTTTTTTCTTCCCGCAGGTTGCGGCAGACCAACAGCACAATGTTTTTTTTCTTCCT
Source organism: Prevotellaceae bacterium (assembly GCA_031273285.1). Classification (GTDB taxonomy): domain Bacteria; phylum Bacteroidota; class Bacteroidia; order Bacteroidales; family UBA932; genus JAIRLF01. Next base: position 1,051 of record JAISSE010000260.1, on the reverse strand, counting down.
GCAGGTTGCGGCAGACCAGCAGCACAATGTTTATTTCTTCCCGCAGGTTGCGGCAGACCAGCAGCACAGTGTTTTTTTCTTCCCGCAGGTTGCGGCAGACCAATACAGCCGGTTATTTGTTTGTATCCTTGTGTGATTTGTCGTTCCGGACATCCCGGTATTCAAGCCCTTCGTTATAGATTTTCATTGCCCGGAAACTCATTCCCATACTCGAATATCCGCCGTCGTGATACAGATTTTGCATTGTTACTTTGCGTGTCAAATCCGAAAACAGGGTAATCACGTAATCGGCACATTCGTCGGCTGTGGCATTTCCCAGCGGCGACATCCGGTCGGCGAAATCCATCAGATTGTCGAAACCCATGATGCCGCTGCCGGCGGTTGTCAGTGTCGGCGACTGGGATACCGTGTTGATTCTGATGTTCTTTTCGCGTCCGTAGATATATCCGAAACTGCGGACAATCGATTCGAGCAGGGCTTTGGCGTCAGCCATGTCGTTGTAACCGTACAGCGTGCGCTGTGCAGCCACATAACTCAGCGCAACGACGGAACCCCATTCGTTGATGGCATCGCGTTTACGGCATATCTGCAGGATTTTATGCAGCGAAATAGCCGAGACATCCAGTGTCTGCGACAGCAGATTATAGTCCAGATCGTCGTATGTGCGTCCTTTCCTGACATTCGGCGACATGCCTATCGAGTGCAGGACAAAATCCAGATTCCCGCCCAGATGTTTGGTCGTTTGCTCGATAAGATTGTCCAAATCACCGACTTTGGTGGCGTCTGCGGGGACAACTATCGTACCGCATTTTTCCGCAAGCGCCTCTATCTGTCCCAATCGCATTGACACCGGCGTGTTTGTCAAAACAAAAGTACTGCCTTCCTCGTATGCCTTTTCGGCGATTTTCCAGCCGATGGATTTCTCGTTAAGCGCTCCGAAAATCAAACCGCGCTTACCTTTAAGTAAATTGTAACTCATAATATATTTTATTTTTAATTAAATTTTATACTTTTATCCGCTAATATTTTTTTTATCCACTCATATTTTTTT
>JAISSE010000258.1 GCA_031273285.1 Prevotellaceae bacterium | reverse complement strand
TGGCGGCATGCACGATAAGTGTATATGCGCGCAAGAATAATGAATTGACATCGAAGGAGAAACGGGAAGGATGGATTCTTTTGTTCGATGGAAAAAATTTTGACGGATGGCGGAAATGCAACGGAACCGAAATGGCTTCCAACTGGTCAATCGACGACGAAGCAATGAAAGTATCCAGGGGAGCACAGGCAGGACGCGGTCAGGACGGCGACATTCTGTACGGGCTTAAAAAGTTCAAAAACTTTGAGTTATCCATCGACTGGAAAATCGAAAAAGAAGGAAATTCCGGAATTTTCTACTACATTGTCGAAACTCCGGGAAAACCCATCTACAATGCGGCTCCCGAAGTTCAGGTTCTCGACAACTGGAATGCAGGCGACAACAAGCTGGCAAACCATCTCGCCGGTTCGCTTTACGACATGCTTCCCGCCCTGCCTCAGAACGCCAAACCTGCCGGCGAATGGAATACCATTGTAATCCGCGCTAAAGACGGTAAGGTTACTCACACGCAAAACGGAGTACAGGTCGTTGAATACGAGTTGTGGACGCCCGAATGGAAAGTGCTTGTTGCGAAAAGCAAATTCAAAGACTGGCCCGGATTTATCGAAGGTCCGGCTAAGGAAGGATACATCGGCGTACAGGACCACGGTTATGACTGCTGGTTCCGAAACATCAAAATCAGAGAATTGTAGCTAATCGGCACGGGTGAATATAAGCAAACAGGAAAAAAAGTACATAAACTCGTTATCGGTCAAAAAATATCGCGACAAAGAACGGCTTTTTGTCGTCGAAGGGGAGAAGTCCGTGAAGGAATTTTTGGCTTCGCCGTTTGCCGTACGGACGGTTTATCATACCCGCGAATGCGATTTTTCGGAAAAATATCCGAACGCTAAAATGATAACATCAACGGAGATGCAGCAAATCAGCAATCTGAAAACCGCATCTCCTGTTTTAGCCGTTGTGGAAATTCCGTGTGTGGCGACGGAAACGACTTCTTTTAACGGACTGATACTGGCTCTGGACGATATTCAAGACCCCGGCAATCTCGGAACCGTCATCCGGTTAGCCGACTGGTTCGGAATAAATTACATAGTCTGCTCGCTCCATACCGCCGACGCCTACGGACCAAAAACAGTTCAGGCGACAATGGGCGCGCTGACGCGGGTAAATATTGTTTATACCGATTTGTATGCTTTTCTCAAATCGACGAATGGGGAAATTCCCGTGTACGGAACTTTTCTTGAGGGTAAAAACATATACGACACCGAACTCTCTGCTGACGGGATAATTGTGATGGGCAACGAAGGTCAGGGAATATCTCCGGCAATTGCGGGCTTTGTGTCGGAAAAGCTGTTTATTCCGTCTTTTTCGGATAATGCGCCGGAGTCGCTGAATGTGGCTGTGGCGGCGGCAATTACATGCAGCGAATTTAAAAGGAGGAAATATCGGTAATGGTAAACGACGTTTCGGAACTGTATATGCTAAGATGTTTGGAACTGGCATCTTCGGCAGAAGGTTTAACCGCTCCCAATCCCATGGTCGGCGCCGTACTGGTTTACGACAACAGGATAATCGCGGAAGGCAGGCATGCTTTTTACGGCGCTCCTCATGCCGAACCCGACGCCATCTCGAAAGTGAACGATGCCGAAATATTGAAATACTGCACTTTGTATGTTAATCTTGAGCCGTGTTGCCATTTTGGAAAGACGCCGCCGTGCACCGAAAAAATAATATCGGCAGGTATCCCGCATGTCGTTGTGGCTGCATTGGATACATCGTCGAAAATCAACGGAAAAGGAATAAAAACGCTTAATGAAGCCGGAGTGATAACCGATGTGGGAATTTTGGAAGCCGAAGCCCGAAATCTCAATAAATTTTTCTATACGTATCACGAAAAAAAACGTCCGTACATACTGCTGAAATGGGCGCAAACGCCGGACGGCTTCATTGATTCCGACCGAAAAACGCGCGAAACGCCTCCGGTAAAAATCTCGAACAGTCTGACACAAATAATCGACCATCACTGGAGAAACCAGTATCAGGCAATAATGGTCGGCACGAATACCATAGTCATGGATAATCCGAACCTGACAAATCGCTGCTGGTACGGCAAAAACCCGATACGCATAACAATCGACAGATACGGAAAACTGAACTCCGGATACAATATATTCAACGATGAAGCGCAATCGATTGTGTTTACGACAAATCCTTCGGCAAAATACGGAAACCGTACGGAAACCCTACCGTACACCGATTTGGAGCAGATTGTACGGACATTGTACGACAAAAGAATACAGTCGCTGATTGTCGAAGGAGGCTCGAAACTGCTTGACAGCTTCATCCGGCGCGGCTTATGGGACGAAACAAGAATATTTACAGGCGATTTTCGTCTGGAAAAAGGAGTAAAAGCGCCTGTAATATCCGACAAACTTACCGCAACCGAACTTTTAGGGTCCAATACGGTTCAACTTCTGCTGCAATAGAACGATACATACCGGAAAATACAGCGAATTTTATTCGTCATACTCGTCCAGACCGTATTCGTCACTGTCATCATTGTCGATAACTATTTCGCTGTTGATATCGTCTTCAAATTTTTCGATAAACTGACCCGGAGCATCTCCTTTGCTTTGCGCGACAACAGGATAAGAAACTCTCGGCAAGGCGTCCGTTTCTCCCTGAAATTCGATGTACAGCGAACGATTGTTAAAGAAATCGAAGGTATAGAGCAAATTTGTCATCCCCTTGGAGTTCAAGTCCTCCAAAGTAACCGCGTCCATTGCTCCGTATCCCATGTCAAACAGGGAATAACTCTCTATTTTTTTACCGTTTGCGTCCAGCAAAAAGAATACGCTTTGCTGAGAATCGTCGAAATCCAGTTCGGATGCGATAAATCTATTAAAATCATATAACGAAAACGTTGAAGGAACATGATATTCCCTCATAAAATTTTTGTTCAGCGTCCTTATTACAAAAGAATAAATCATAAAATTTTACTTACAAATCCCAAGCAAATATAATATTTTTTTTAAACATCCGCATCCGGAAATGACTGTTCTCATTCATCGCCGAATTTTACGGATACTGTTATTTCTATTTGTTTTCCGTGTTAAAATACCCTTCTTCCATCAGAGAAATAAAACTTAGCAGAGCGCCCCAGTGGTAAAATTTGTCACTGTTGCCGACGTCGTCGCCTGCGCCGGTGTCGGCGCTGTAGTTTTCAAACAC
>JAISSE010000185.1 GCA_031273285.1 Prevotellaceae bacterium | reverse complement strand
GCGCCCTCGCGTTTCGAGCCTTCGTAACTGCTTATCGACGCCCATGTTCCCGAACCGGGAGTTGTGCCGGGGGTAAACGAAAAGAAATCCTTGAGAGTGCTTCCTCCGTCGTTGCCCGTTCCTACGTATCCTTTATTGCCGATGCCGGCAGCTACCGCATAATAGCGCGCTTCGCCCGGAAAAACGCTTGTTACCGAATCCCAACGGTTTGTTGCGGGGTCATATTCCCAAAAATCCTTGTAAGCGACTTTCCCGTCATACCCCAGTCCGACGTATGCTTTTCCGGCGGCGGTAAACGACACTGCGGAATATCTCGGTGTTCCCGGAAATGTCGCTCTCGGTTTCCATGTTTTATCGCCGGGATTATATCGCCACAAATCGTTTAATGCAGCAGATTTAGCATTGTATCCCAAACAAATATAAGCCGTATCTCCGATAACAAATCCCGTGGCGTCCCCTCTGGCGGCTCCGTCGAAAGCGCCCAGAGTTGTCCAGTTTCCGATTAACTCTTCTTCTTCATCACTGCAGGAACTGCAACAAGTTAGAGCCGCAGATGCCATCAACACGAGGCAAAAAATTCTGATCTTCATTATATTCATATCTTCTTTTAAAAAATTTTAATTTCAAATAAAGGTGCAAATGTATTAATTTTTTCGCAAACAGCGATAATTTATTTTAATTTTTTTTACAGGGATATGACGTTATATTGTCCCAAAGGATTAATTTGATTTTATATTATTTTCAAATCATCTTATTTATAACATCTTATCGTGTCGATATCTTTCCAGAATCCGGGGTACGATTTATTGACGCAGTCGGCCTGTTCGATGACAATTTCCGCCTCCGAATCGAGCAATCCGAGCGCTCCGACCGCTGCGGACATCGCTATTCGGTGGTCATTATGGGAATTTATCACCGCTTTTTTTATCCTGCTTTTCGTTGTGCAGCCTTCGACAGTCATGCAGTCTTCGTATTCGTTCAGTTCAATCCTTATGCCGAGTTTCCCAAATTCGGAGTTCAGAGTTTCGGCTCTGTTGCTCTCTTTGGTCGACAGCCGACCGAGCCCCCCGATTCGCGAAACACCCTCGCAGTTAGCCGCCAGGGCTACCAGAGCGGGAAACAGGTCGGGCGAGTCGGAAGCATCGAAATCGAAAGATTTCAGCCCGTTTTTCGAAACTTTCACCGACGATGCTTTTATTTCGACATCGGCGCCTGCGGCTGCCAGAATTTCCACAATTCGCTTATCCGCCTGATGTGACTGATAATCCAGATTTGTTACCTCGATTTCTCCGGCAACGGCTCCGGCAACGAGCAGACACGACGCTCCGCTCCAGTCGCCTTCGATATTGAAACTGCCGCAGGCATAATGCTGTCTGCCCCTGATGCGGAAAACCCCGTAGTTTTCGTTCTCTATCGCGACGCCGAATTTCGACGCGACATTTACGGTGAGGTCGATATACGGTTTGCTTTTCGGATTTCGCAGCCTAACAACCGAATCGCCCGGCAGCAGAGGCAAAGCCATCAAAATTCCCGAAAGGAACTGCGAACCGCCGCTTCCGTCCGCAGTGATTTCTTTTGCCGACAGTTGTCCCTGCAAATTAACGGGCAGAAAGCCGTTATTGTCCGAATATTTTATACCCATCTGTTCGAAAGGAGACCTCATCAGCCCGGAAAAAGGTCGTTTGAGTAAACTTCCCCTGCCGTTGATGGTTACATTTTCGGAATACAGCAGCGACAGGGGAGCGAACAAACGCGATGAAAGTCCCGATTCGCCGCAGTCAAGCCTCAGTGCGGCGGTTTTGGCAGCCGGAGGATTGCCCTTGATGACCGGATTATTTCCCGATTTTATTCTTGCGCCGAGATTTTGAATGATTTCCAGCGCCGCCGTCGAATCGTTCGATTCCGTATAACCTGTAACGAGCGTTTCGCCCCTGCTCAGCAGAGATGCTGCAAATACTCTCTGTGCCACGCTTTTTGAACATGGCGCCGGTATTTTTCCGTTTATTGCCGAAGGCTGGATTGTAACGTTCATTCCCGTATTTCGGTATAATTTTCAAGTACAACGATTTCGGAACGTGTGCCTATTCGCAGATGAGCGCCCCAAAGTCCCAGTCCCGATGTGATGTAATACTGAGTATTGCCTTTTTTCAGATAACCGTACGATTTTTCGTACATTGTGCGAGTAATGGCGCTTACAGGCCATACCTGCCCGTCGTGCGTATGTCCCGAAAACTGAAAATCCACGCCTGCCGCCTGCGCTTCCTCCAGATGGTGCGGCTGATGGTCGAGCAGGATAATCAGCTTGTTGCGGTCGATTCCCCGCATAAGTTCTTCCAGCGATTTTCTGTTTTTGTTCGTGCGGTCGTCTCTGCCGACGATATAAATGTCTTCGGCGGGTTGTGCGATGCTGTCTCTAAGCAGGATAAATGCTTCGGAAAGATAGCGGAACGCTTTTTCCCTGTTTCCGTAATATTCGTGATTGCCCGGGACGGCGTAGACTCCCATGGTCGCCCTGATTTCCCGAAGTTTGGCTACCATGTTTTTCGACTCTACGGGACGTGTGCTTCGGTCGAAAATATCTCCGCACAGGAGAACGATATCCGGATTCTGACTGTTGATAAGTTCCACAAAGTCGTTCAGTTTATTCGTTCCCGAAAGATAACCCAGATGTAAATCGGACGCTACGACTATCCTGGGCGCTTTGCCTGTCGTTTTCGAGGTTTTGAAATCGGGTTTGACGACCGACGGATTGTTGAATTTGATTATGCCCGCAACAAGTATGACGACGACCAGTCCGAAAACGGACAGGAATGTGTATAACCTTGTGATTTGCGGATTGACGGTCATAAATCCGGGCAAAAACGGGAGAAATTTGTTGACAAGGCGAATGATATCTATAATAAGTATTATCGGAACGGAATAAACAAGCGAAACCAGCCATGTGCCGCCGAGATGCTGCATGACGGACGTTATCCCGACGGGAAATTTATTTTCGAAAAACATTCCCGCAAAGAAAATTATCGCCAAAAAACATACGACTGTCGCAAACATAATCCGGAACACGCCCTGCGGCAGCGAGTGCAGTCCCCTCAATAAAATGTAAATGTTAGCTCCGAAGTATGCAAGAAGTATTGATATGATAAACATCGGTTTCATGCTTTAATAGGGTCTGACATCGCGGTTTTCGTAGTAGTTGATGAATGCCCTGTTAACGGTTTTATTGCCTCCCGGAGTGGGATAATTGCCGCTGAAATACCAGTCGCCGGTGTTGTTGGGACAGGCATTGTGCACTCCTTCAATTGTCTGGAAAACCAGCTCGACTTCCGCATTCATGTCTTCGGGGCGAAGCATTTCCGCGATTTTCCCGGAAATCTGTTCGTCGGTGAACTGTGCGTAAATTTCCTTCACATGGTTCACGATTTGTTCCTTCGGGAGATTCTGCTGTTCCAGGCATTTTCTGTAAACATCGTTGATAATGTGCCATTGACCTGTCTCGTGCAAGAGTTCTATCGCCGCCCTGAAAGCGCAAAATTCCGTCATGCGCGTCATGTCTATTCCGTAACAGTCGGGATATCTTATTTGCGGCGCGGAACTGACTACCACGATTTTTTTCGGATTCAGCCTGTCGAGCATCTTCAGGATACTCGTTTTGAGCGTTGTCCCCCGCACGATGGAATCGTCGATTATCACCAGATTGTCATCCGGTTTGACAACGCCGTAGGTTACGTCGTATACATGTTCCACCATATCGTTTCTCGAACTGTCTTCGGTTATGAATGTCCTGAGTTTAACGTCCTTGACGGCGATTTTTTCGATACGGGGCTTGTAATTGATTATTTCCCACAACTCTTTGTCGGAGAGCGGAGCGGAATTGAGTATTCTCCTGTGTTTTTCCCCGACAAGATATTCGTCTATTCCCTTCAGCATGCCGTAGAAAGCAATTTCCGCAGTATTGGGAATGTACGAGAGTACTGTGTTTTCCAAATCGTGGTCGATTGCTTTCAGAATGTTGGGTATCAACTGATAGCCGAGCGTTTTTCGTTCTTCGTAGATGAATTTGTCCGTTCCTCTCGAAAAATAAATTCGTTCGAAAGAACAGGAAGCGCGTTTTGCCGGCAGACGTATCGTTTCTTCGGAATAAGTTCCGTCTTTTTTGATAATCAGCGCATTTCCCGGCGCGATTTCCTTAATGTCTTCGACATTCAGCTTGAATGCCGTTTGAATTACGGGTCTTTCCGACGCCGCAACAACAACCTCACTGTCGGCATAATAGAATGCCGGACGGATTCCGTTGGGGTCTCTGAGAATAAATGCGTCGCCGTTTCCGATCATGCCTTCTATTGTGTATCCGCCGTCGAAATGTTTTGTGGCTTTTTTGAGGATGCTCACAACATCCAGATTGTCTTCGATCAGCCGCGCTATTTCCTTCCCGTTTGTAAGTCCCTGTTCCACATATTGATGATGCATCCTGTCGTATTCGGTATCAAGGAAAAATCCGATTTTTTCGAGAACGGTAACGGTGTCGGACAAATCGCGCGGATGCTGTCCCTCATCGACTAAACGGTTGAATATCTCGTCCACATTCGTGAGATTGAAATTTCCGGCAAGTACCAGATTGCGGGCTTTCCAGTTATTGAACCGCATTACGGGATGCACATTTTCTATTGTTGTTTTTCCGTGTGTGGCATATCGCAGGTGTCCCAAAAGCAATTCGCCTGCATATCTGACATTTTCACCCGCATTGTCGGGATCCTGAAAATTTTCCGATTTCTGGATTTTCAGATTGATTTCGTCGAAAACATCTCTTATCGGGCTTTTTGAATCCGAACGTGCACGGTCGATATACGGACGACCGTAGGCGGGATTCAGCTTCAGGGTAGCAACGCCGGCGCCGTCCTGACCTCTGTTGTGCTGCTTTTCCATCAGGAGGTACAGCCGCTGAATGCCGTACATCCACGTGCCGTATTTTTTTCTGTAATAACTAAGCGGTTTTAATAACCGAATGAATGCTATTCCGCACTCGTGTTTGATTTTGTCGCTCATAACGGTGGAAAATTAATGGATGCCGGAACAATACTCGCTCCGGGAAATTCGGCACGCAGCGTCCGCTTCATCTTTTCCGCATCGTCCCGCGTCCTGTAATCGCCTACTTCGACGTAGAAATGCGGAGAATCATGTCGGATATATACGGGAACACCGGGAAAAGTTTTTTCGATGTCGCTTTTTATACTTTCGGCTTTGCGGGATGCTGCCTGACTGCTGTCTCTGAATATTCTTATTCGCCAACCTTTCAGGATGTTGTTCTTTTGTGTTTTCATTTCGTTGATAATCGATTTCACATCGTCGCCTCCCAAAATTACTTTTCCTTCGGCTGTTTCGGACAATTTATCGAATATATCATACGCCGCTATGGAATCCAGGGGATTGACCGCGATGGAATCCTGCAAATCCTGCGCATTGCCTGCAACGGACAACATGGTTCCGGCTAATAGAATCCCCACGTACAGAACATTTTTCTTATTCATATTATATACAATATTGCAGGCGCAAAATTAGATATTTTTTTTGAATTTCAATAACGATTTTGAAATGGGCTGCC
>JAISSE010000176.1 GCA_031273285.1 Prevotellaceae bacterium | reverse complement strand
TTATACATTCCCGACTTTTTCCCGCCGTCCGAAATTATAATCACATCGTTCAAAAAGTTATTTTCAACTCTTTTCAGGAAGGTTTGTCCTTTGCCGGTATCCCCGATTTCGCTATTCTGAGAAAAACCCGCCTGCATGACTGACACTGATAAACCAATGATTAACAATACTTTTTTCATAAACATAAATTTAATAATAATTAATAACAGCTGTTTTTATTGCGACAAAGATATAAATAATCCGGGAAACCGTTCGATTTTTTTGAAAAAATATTATTGCAGGCATAACGTCCTGTTGGGAAGTCTGTTTAGATGACAAATTGTTTTTGCAGGATGACAAATTGTTTTTGCAAGATGACAAACTGTTTTTGCAGGATGACAAATTGTTTTTGCAAGATGACAAATTGCTTTTGCAAGATGACAAATTGCTTTTGTAAGATGACAAATTGTTTCGGGAAGATGCCTTTTTGTTTCGGGAAGATAACTTCCTGTAAATCCTGAAAATCCTGTTAATCCTGTAAAATAATTTTTTGCTTCGGGAAGATGATTTTTCACGATTCCTGTAAATTCTGAAAATCCTGTGAATCCTGTGAAAATTTCATTTGTCAATTTTTCTCGCTCTCGGGTGCAGCCGTATTATTTCGCTAAGATATTTTTGGTCGAGATGGGTATATATCTCCGTGGTAACAACCGATTCGTGTCCAAGCATTTCCTGTACTGCCCGGAGGTCGGCGCCTCCTTCAATCAGATGAGTGGCAAAGGAATGGCGGAAAGTGTGGGGGCTAATGTTTTTTTCGATACCGGCATTTCGGGCAGCGCCTTTTACCATGACAAGTATCATTACACGAGTCAGTTTCGAGCCTCGCCTGTTGAGAAAAACAAAATCTTCGTTTCCTTTTTTTATCCTGATTTCATTTCTCCGTTTCAGGTAGAGACTTACTGCTTTAACCGCATGTTTGCCGACAGGAACCAGCCGTTCCTTGTCGCCCTTACCGATTACCCTGATGAAACCTTTTTCGGGATAATAGCACGACAGGCGCAGGGAAACCAGCTCGGTAACACGTAATCCGCAACCGTACAGCACTTCGATGATTGCCCTGTTCCGGTGCCCTTCGGCGACACTGACGTCTATTTTGCCGATTATCATGTCGATTTCTTCCGCCGAAAGAATATCCGGTAATTTTCGACTGGGGTTGGGACTGTCGATTAGTTCCGTCGGAGACGTTTCTATCAGTTTTTCCATTTGCATATATTTGAAAAAGCCTCTTGTTCCGCTCAATATGCGCGCCTGCGAAGTTTGGATAAGTCCCCTGTCGTATATGTCGGCTAAAAAAGTCTCCAGATTTTCCGCCGTAACGTTTTCGGGAGCAATGGAAAGAGCCTCCATATACTCCTTCAATTTGCTCAAATCGTAACCGTAAGCCTCTATGGATGCCGCCGAAAGAGATTTTTCGAGATTCAGATACACCATGTAGTCTTCAATAACCTGTTCCCAAGTCATTTGCCCGTTATTTTCAAGCATGTTTCGCCAGCTTCAAGACCGCATTGTATATACCTTCGGCATCAAAACCGCATTTTGCCTGAAGTTCCCGAATCGTACCCTGCTGGATAAACCTGTCGGGAACACCCAGCATCTCCACACGGCAGTCGTAGCCGTGCCGTGCAAAAAAATCGGCTGCGGCGCTGCCCATTCCTCCCGTAATCACGCCGTCTTCCACCGTAACGGCATGTTTAAACGTTTTCCCCACGAAATGCAGAATCTCTTCGTCGATGGGTTTGACGAATCGCATATCGCAGTGCATAACGCTGATACCGTCTTTTTCCGCCCGTTCGACGGCTTCGGCGGCAAAATTACCCGGATGACCTATGCTTAGAACGGCTATATCGTTGCCTTCCTTCAATATACGCCCTTTGCCGACCGGAATTTTCTCAAAGGGGATTTTCCAGTTCGGAACAACTCCGTTGCCACGCGGATAACGGATTGAAAACGGACCGGCGGCTGGAAGCTGCGCCGTGTACATCATGTTGCGGAGTTCCGTTTCGTTCATCGGCGCCGAGACCGTCATGTTCGGAATCAGCCTGAAGTATGCCAGATCGAAAACTCCGTGATGCGTGGGCCCGTCCTCGCCTACGATTCCTCCTCTGTCCAGACAAAATACAACATTCAGATTCTGCAGTGCAACGTCGTGTATGACAGAATCGAACGCGCGTTGCATGAACGAAGAATATATGTTGCAAAACGGCATGTAACCCGCCGCCGCAAGTCCTGCGGAGAACGTTACGGCGTGAGCCTCTGCTATTCCCACATCAAACACCCTGTCGGGATAATGTTCCGTCATTATGTTCAGCGAGCAACCCGTCGCCATTGCCGGAGTGATTCCCAGAATCTTCGGATTCATTCCGGCAAGCTCGACTATTGTTTCGCCGAAAACATCCTGATATTTTGCGGGTTTGGAATGATCTACAACAGGCGAGCCGAATTTTTTTCCGGTATTTTTGTCGAAAGTTCCCGGAGCGTGCCATTCGGTTTGATTTTCTTCGGCAGGTTTGTATCCTTTTCCTTTTTTCGTAACAACATGCAGCAGTTTAGCGCCTTTGATGGTTTTGAGGCGCGAAAGAGTTTTGACGAGCGTGTTTATATCATGCCCGTCAATGGGTCCGAAATATCTGAATCCCATCGATTCGAATAAATTTCCTTCCGAGAGTACCGCCGATTTCACTGTGTTGCCCAAACGTTTGAGCGCCAAGCGGAATTTGCTTTCGCCCAGTCGATTCCAGATACTTTTCTTCAGTCTGTTGTATTTTCCCGACAGGGTGATGTTTGTAAGATATTTTTTCAACGCGCCGACATTGGGATCTATTGCGATATTGTTGTCGTTGAGTATCACCAGCATATCGGCATTTTGCCATCCAGCGTTGTTCAGTCCTTCAAACGCCATGCCTCCCGAAAACGAACCGTCGCCGATGACCGCAATGACTTTCCTGTCCTCGCTGTTCAGACGCGCAGCGACAGCCATGCCCAAACCCGCTGAAATAGAGGTCGAAGCATGCCCTACGCCAAAAGCGTCATACTCGCTTTCCGTCATTTTCGGGAAGCCGCTCAGCCCGTTGTATTTTCTGTTCAAATCGAAAGCGTTTTTCCTGCCGGTGAGTATCTTATGGGCATATGCCTGATGACCCACATCCCAAATGAGCTTGTCATACGGCGTATTGAACACGTAATGAATAGCGATAGTGAGTTCGATTGTACCCAAACTCGCTCCGAAATGTCCGGGATTTGCCGAACATTTGTCAATAATAAACTCCCGAAGTTCGGCAGACAGCCGTTCCAATTGTTCGACTTTCAGTTTGCGAAGGTCTTCCGGGACATTTATGTCGGATAATAATTTTTCCATACTTCATCTAATCGGCTGACTGAATCGGAAATACAACAAATTCAATCAGATTTTTGCGAGCCCAAAAATAATCATTAAAAATGTATTTTATACCCGAAATCGAAAAAATCTTTGCCGTATAATCATAATTGTTTAGCAGTAATGCGATTACACTTGTGAAGTGAGGTTCGGAAAAGATGTGTCTTAAAAGAAATTCGGCACGCGGAGGGTGTACGACGGCAAACATATAACTCCGAAGGAGTTTTGCGTTTAAACAGGACTTTCGAAACCGCCGCAAAATTCGGAGCAATCAGTTCAAAATCGAAACAGCCAAACATCGCTTCGGCACAGTCAAAAGCGCTCATTAGCCGACAAAAATTTGCGGAATCAATTATTTCGCTAACTTTGTGCAAATTTTAGGAGTGTGATTTGGAAAAGAAAATAACAAACATATTAGTTGCGCTTGTGTGCGGATGTTGCGGTTTATACGCTGATGCGCAGGGAAATACCGGCGATATTCTGTGCGGAGACCATTATGTTGCGGCGCCGGAAAACGACCCTGAATCAAACGAAAAATACAGGCTGATAATGCAGGCGAAACAGGCGTCGTTCGAGGGCGACAACGACAAAGCGACAGATTTATATCTGAAAGCTCTGGAAATAGACCCGAAATGCGACGCCTGCCATTATGAGCTGGCAAATATCAGGATGTTTACGGGCAAGGAACGTCAGGCAAGGCAAAATGCCGAAGCGGCGTACAATCTGGATGCCGATAATCCGTGGTTTGCCCTGCTGTACGGACAGTTATGCTTTCATTTCAGGGAATACGACAAAGCCCGGAATCTGTTCAGACAGACATTGACCAGACACGGCAACAAGCAGGAAATCTGGCTGGGTCTGGCTTCGGCATACGAGGGGCAGGGTCTTTTCCGCGAGGCACTGAACGTGCTGGACAGCATGATAATCAGGTTTGGTGAAAATGACGATATTTCGTACCGCCTGTTCAACATTTCCATGAATGTCGGAGAATACGACAGGGCTATTGAGGAAGTCAACAAGCTCGTAAACAATTATCCCGACGACCCGAGATTTGCGACTTTACTTGCCGACGCCTACTTCGAAACGGGCAGGGATTCTCTGGCAATCGAAGCGTACAACAGAGCAATCGAAGCGGATGAATCGTTTGCGCCGGCGCTGCTGGGTAAAGCGGAATCCTTTCGCAAGAAAGGCTCGTTTGTCCGCTATTTCAAATCGTTGCAGCAATATGCACGCAACAGGAACATCGCTCCCGAAGCAAAAGCCGAATACATTGAGCTGATATTGAAAATCCCTTCCTTTGCCGATTATTTTAAAAGCAATCTTGATACGATATTCGCAATACTGACCATTGTTCATCCTGTTTCGACGGAATTGAAGTTCCTGCAGGCGCGCTATTTTGCCTCCACGCAGAGACCGGAACAGGCGATATCGGTTTTCAGTCAGCTTGTCGGTATGGACGAGACCAACAAAAGCGCGTGGATCGGATTGCTGTCGATGGAATACAGCATGAAAAGGTTCGACATACTCGCGTCTTCTTCGGAAAAGGCAATCAGTTCCGACCCCGAATATGCCGATTTCTACATGTATTCGGCGCTGGCTCAGTGGTCGCGGAATAAAGTGAAACCGGCAATCGACATTTTGGAAAAAGGTATCGCGGAGGCGAATTACGATTCCGTTTTCATGGATAACGCTCTGTCGTTTCTCGGAGACATGTATTTCAGCATCAGGAAGTCGAAAAAGGCTTTTGCATACTACGACAAGGCGTTGCTCAACAATCCCGAAAATGCTGCCGTACTGAACAATTATGCCTACTATCTTTGCCTGAACAAGTCCAAAAATCTGGACAAGGCATATAAAATGAGCAAGAAAGCCATTGAACTGGAAAGCAGCAATTCCTCTTTTCTCGACACATTCGCATACATACTGTTTCTTCAGGGAAAATATACCGAAGCAAAAACAATGTTCAGGCAGGCTCTTGCGGCGGGAGGAGACGAAAGCGCCGTTGTTCTTGACCATTATGCCGATACTCTGGATAAACTCGGCGAACGGACTACTGCCGAAATTTACTGGTCGCAGGCTCTGGACAAGCCGGATTGCGTCAATCCCGACATGATTAAAAAGAAACTGAACAAAAATTAAAAGGTGTAAAATGTTATCGTTAGGCAAATATATTTCAATAACGGCGATTGTTTTAGGTTGCCTGTACGGGAATTTGAATGCTCAGGATGATGAGGAATTTGAAAACAGAAGCCTTCAGATGCTCAATAAAAACAAGGAACGGGAAGCCGAAGAAATCACGAAACTCAGCAACCTGATAGAATCGAACAACGAACAGCTGCAGACCGGTCTTTCGCATTTGGTTCTGATACAGGGCAGAATCGACGCCAGAAAATCCGCGCTCAGTAACATCGACAGAAGCATCAACGCATTGCGAAAGCAGCTGAAAGAGAAAAAACAGGCGGTCGAACAGTTGCAGAATGATTTGGACGATGTAAAAAGTTCGTATAAAAATCTTCTCAACAAATATTACAACATCAGGCTTAAAGATAATACATGGATGATGCTGATGGCGAGCGAAAGTTTTGCACAGGCTTACAAAAGAATGAAATATGTGAGGGAAATATTGATGCTCCTGAAAGCGCAAGCCCTCAAAATCGAGGAAATGACAGGGAGACTGAATGACGAAATTGCCGACATATCCAAAAAAGAGCAGCTTTTGTCGTCCAGCATCAGCGAAAAGCAAAAGGAAATGGAAATACTTCGAATGGACGAAAAAAAATCGAAGTCCGTATCCGAAGACCTGAAACGCAAAAATGCCGAACTGGCAAAGCAGCTGAAGGAAAGGGAGGAATCGTACAAGTTGCTGCACACTCAAATGCTTGAATTTATACGCAACGAAATAAAAAACAATCTGGCATCGGGAATAACCGACGAGATGCTTATATTTGCAAAAAGTTTTGAGGATTTGAAAGGTTTGCTGCCGCAACCCACGATAGGCGCGATTGTCAGACCTTTCGGAAACAGCAAGTCCAAATCCGTGTACGAAACGGTGCAGCTGACGCCGAACAGGGGCATTGATATTCTCACTGCGGAAAATGCGGAGGTTTATGCCGTTGCCAAGGGAGTCGTCAGCAGAATATGGAAGCAGCCGAAAGGCGGGACGGGCGTCATCGTAACTCACGGGTCTTACTACACACTGTATGCCGAACTGGGGTCTGTCTTCGTTAAAAAAGGCGAAGAAGTCAAGGCTCGTCAAAAAATCGGAACAGTGAGAAAATCTTCCGACGGCTACATCATGCATTTCGAACTGTGGCAAAGTCTCGAACCCCAAGACCCCGAACAGTGGCTGTTTAATTGAGAGTTGAGAGCTTTTTTAGTTGAGAGTTGAGAGTTGAGAGTTGTCCACAAACAAACGATAGATTTATTCACATTCCGTCCCTGACGGGACGGCTGTTTGTGTCTGATTATCAACAAATTAATTTTTAGAGGTTCCCGGAAAAATATTGGCTTTTATAACGAACTATTACTGATAATAATCTAAACAATAAAACTTCAAAAATGCATTTATTTACTTATAATCTTTTGAATATAATACTTTTAAAGTTAGAAATGCAACCATACTTACAACCAAGCTGAATAGTAAACCA
>JAISSE010000106.1 GCA_031273285.1 Prevotellaceae bacterium | reverse complement strand
CGATAATATTTTTGTCATATTTCCCGATTAAAGTTCCATGAAAAAATATTTTTTTACCTTTGCATTCGACAAAGTTGTCGTATAATAGTCGTAATTCTATGAGTATAAAGTTTAAAAAGAGGTTAGTCAGGTTAATTTGGGGAGTAGCATTATTTCCTTTTGTATTTCTTTTTCTGATGATTATTCTGATCAATTGGGGGGTATTCGGACGAATGCCGACCTTCGAGGATTTGGAGAATCCGCAAAGCGAACTTGCTACCGAAGTGTATGCCGAAGACGGGAAGGGCAACTACACTCTTTTGGGAAAGTATGCGTTGAAAAACCGTTCGCATATAGAATACAGGGAGTTGTCGCCACATCTGATCAAGGCGCTGGTTGCGACGGAAGACGTCAGATTCGTGAAACATTCGGGAATCGATTATCGCAGTCTGGGACGTGTGCTGTTCAAGACAGTATTGGGCAGAAACGATAAATACGGAGGCGGAAGCACCATTACCCAGCAGCTGGCGCTAAACCTCTTTTCGGAACGCAGCAGCAACAGGGTCAAGAGAGTAATACAGAAATTGCAGGAATGGATTACGGCGGTCAAGCTGGAGCGAAATTATACCAAATCGGAGATAATCACCATGTATTTCAATACCATACCCTTTGGGTACGAGTCGTACGGGATTCGTACCGCCGCTCAGACATATTTCGGCAAACTTCCTTCCGAACTGAAAACGGAAGAAGCGGCTTTGATGGTGGGGATTCTCAACGCTCCCTCGTGGTATAATCCCGTGAAACATCCCGAACGGGCTAAAGACAGGCGAAATGTCGTTCTGCGTCAGATGCTCAAATACGGTTATCTGGAAAAAAAGGAATACGACTCCATTGCCGCGCTTGACATCAAACTGAATTTCAAGCTGGCAACACACAATACCGGATACGGCACATATTTCAGAGAAATGCTTAGGCAGACAATGAAAATGCAAAAGCCCGACATGCAAAACTACCGATTCAAAACCCGCGAAGATTATGTTGCCGACTCGATACAGTGGGAAAAAAATCCCCTTTACGGATGGTGCAATAAAAATCTGGTAAACGGACGCCCGTTCAATATCGACAGGGACGGACTGAAAATCTACACCACCATAAATGCCGACATGCAGCGATATGCCGAAGAGGCGGTTACGGAACATCTGTCGAAAACGCTTCAGCCGCAGTTCAACGACACAAAAAAATACCGGAAACGTTTCCCGTTCTCCAACGAGATGAAAGAGTCGGAGGTAAACGAAAGCATCCTGCGGGCGATGAAAAACAGCGACAGATACAGGTCGATGAAAAAAGCCGGACATTCGGAAAGCGACATCCTGAAAAGTTTCGACGATACGGTTCGCATGACCGTCTTTTCGTGGAAATCCAAGAACAATGAGGCGGATACGATTATGACGCCCCGCGATTCCATATTGTACTACAAGTCAATTCTTCGGGCGGCTTTCATGGCAATGGAACCGAATACGGGGAGAATCAAGGCGTATGTCGGAGGTCCCGATTTCAAATTCTTCAAATTCGACAACACATGGCAGGGACGAAGGCAGGTCGGCTCCACCGTCAAGCCGTTTCTCTATACCCTTGCATTTATGGAAGGATGGAATCCGTGCTCTAAAGTACTGAACAACACGCAAACCATCCCCCTGCCCGAAGGCGGCGTCTGGTCGCCCAAAACATCCGAAAAGGAAGAATATATCGGAAAGGAAATAACCTTAAAGCTGGCTCTGGCTTTGAGCAGCAATAACGTATCGGCATATCTGATACAGCGTATCTCGCCTTATACTCTGGTCGAAATCTGCCGGCGATTCGGTCTCACCGGATATATGGATCCCACGCCTGCCATCTGCGCCGGTTCTTCGGATATGTCGCTGTTCGAAATGGTGGCTGCCTATAACGTGTTCCCAAGCAAGGGAATGCACATATATCCCTTCTTTGTGTCTCATATCGAAGATAAACACGGCGCAAGATTAGCCACGTTTGTCCCCGACAGAAAGGAGGTAATCAACGAATACACAGCCTATCAGACGGTCAATGTCATGCAGGGCGTTACGATGAGCGGAACGGGCGCGCGCGTGAAAAATTATCTCCCCTACGGTACGGACGTAGCCGGCAAGACGGGAACAACAAACAGCAATGCCGACGGATGGTTTATCGGATACGTGCCGAAACTCACTGTCGGCGTGTGGATTGGAAACGAAGACAGAGGCTCGCATCTTGTAGGCGACGGAGCCAGAATGTCGTTGCCCATATGGGGTCTGTTTATGAAAAAAGTGCTCGCGGACAGGTCTATACCTGTGAGAGACACGGATAAATTTGAAATACCTTTGGGGATAGACGCCTCGATGTTTAACTGCCAGTCGGACGATTCGGAGACCGATGCGGATAGTGCGGTAACAAATGAATAGTTAATGAATTGTATAAAAACATATCGGTTGCTGGTTATTACTGTTTTGCTGTCGGCATGTGGCGAACGCATTACGGTCAGCGATGTTGATGCTCTGGGGTTAAGACATAAGGTAAAATCCATGGACGAAAGTTTTTATATTGCATATAACTCTTTTGACACCATAGTGTTGAAAAAAGAACTGTACCGAAGCAAATATGAATTTCATTACGACTGCCGGTATAAATCGGTCGAAAAACATCTTTATTATAACACATTACGGCACGATACGGTATTCGGCGATTCGATTGCCGGAAATACGTTTCCGCAGGCATTCAAGGAACCCGAATATTATTTTGTGAACTACAAATATGTATCCGATTCTTTCGCAACCCTGGAAATATTTGATAAAAAGGGTGATTTGAAAAATCATATCATCAGAAAATACGCAAATAACCGCCTGCTTGCCGAAGAAAAATATTCCGATTCGGGCAGGTTGATTGCAAAATCGGGATTTTGGTACGATTCGAAAAATAAACTGCTGAATAAAACAGTTTTCTATGAAAACGGCTATACGGAAACAAACTGTACATATTCCGCAGGCAAAAAGATTGAAGCCGTCGAAGAGTTCAATCACCGGTATAAATTCGATATAAACGGCAGAGTTGTAAGCAAAAGGACATACAGGGGCGTCGCCTTTGTTTCCGAAACATGTTTCCGCTATAATGATTTCGGCGATGTGATTATGACGCGGGAAACCGATGGGGACGGTGTTGTTCGGAAGACTTTGTACGACTATACTTACGATTCCGGCAACAACTGGATACTGTGCGTCGAATACGGTTATACGGGTAATATCTTTGTACGGAAAAGAAAAATAACATATTACAGCTAAATGATATGCAGATGACGTCATTACAAACGAACAGTGAAAAAGCGCTGATAAACGAACAGTTGGAAGAACTGTTGTCGAATTGTTCGAACTATACGGAAGAGGCAACCGGCAGAATCCGCAAGGCTTTTGATTTTGCCAACTATGCCCACATGGGAGTGCGTCGAAAAGCCGGAGAACCGTATATCCTGCATCCTCTGACTGTTGCCCTGATTGTGGCGAAGGAAATCGGACTGGGAGAGGATGCCATTTGCGCCGCTCTGCTGCACGACGTGGTCGAAGACACCGATTATACGGTCGAAGATATCCGTTTCAGTTTCGGGGACAAGGTCGCCGAACTGGTCGACGGTCTGACCAAAATCGAAGGCGTGTTCGATAAAACACAGTCCCGACAGGCGGAAAATTTCAAGAAAATTCTCCTTACATTAGTTACCGACGTAAACGTCATCATGATTAAACTTGCCGACAGACTGCACAATATGCGGACGCTCGATGCCATGTCCGAAAAAAAACAGTTCCAGATTGCAAGCGAAACATTTTATCTGTTTGCGCCTCTTGCCGAAAGACTTGGGTTCTACAAAATCAAAACCGAACTGGAAGACCTGAGCCTGAAATATTACGAGCCGGAGGCTTACAGGGAAATAAAAGAAAAAATCGACAGAAAAGAAATTGAAAGCGAAACGTTTATCGTCAATTTTGAAACTCCTATCATCTGCAAATTAAAGGAAGCCGAAATAGAATTTGTCATCAACAGCCGTTTTAAATCGGTGTATTCGATATGGCGCAAGATGCAGAACAAGAATGTGTCGTTCGAGGAAGTGTACGATTTGTTTGCGATACGCATAGTCTTCAAACCCAACAGCAATCTTCCGGAACGGACACAGTGCTGGGCAATATATTCTCTGATAACGGAAATATACCGTCCCAAGCTGGAACGTCTCAGAGACTGGGTCGGTACGCCGAAAGCCAACGGATACGAAGCCCTGCACTGCACCCTGATGGGGCAGGAAGGCGTGTGGGTGGAAGTCCAGATAAAAACCGAACGAATGGACGACATCGCCGAACGGGGAATTGCCGCACACTGGAAATACAAGACGCTGGGGCAGTCGCAGAAGGAGTTCGACAACTGGCTGCAGCAGGCGAGAGAAAACCTCATGGCTAACGAAGAAAATGCCGAAACTTTTGTCGCCCGTTTCAAAACCAATCTCCTCCTGCCCGAAATATATGTCTTTACTCCGAAAGGAGAACAGCGAAAATTGCCGAAAGGCGCTACCGTTCTTGATTTTGCATACGATATTCATTCGCACATCGGAAATCATGCCATTGCCGCAAAAGTGAACTACAAACTTGTGCCTCTGAATCATGTTCTGAAAAGCACCGATCAGGTGGAAATCATCACCACCAGAACACAAAAGCCCAAAAAGGAATGGATTGATTTTGTTGTTACCGTAAAAGCAAAAAACCTGATCAAAACGGCGCTGAAATCCGAAGTGAAGGAACACAGCAAAAAAGGCAAGGAAATCATTGATAAAAAACTCGCCGACCTGGGGATACAGCCAAGCGCACGAACGTACCGGAAACTTATCGAGGCTTATAAACAGACCAACAAGGACGAATTATTCAGCAATGTGGGCGCAGGTCTGCTGGCTTTGGACAATTTCAACAAGGTGCTTAGGGAAAATACGCCTCAAAAATGGGTTCAGTACTGGAGTATGCAACTCGGACTGAGCGGAAAACGTAAAATCAAAAATCTAAGAAAGTTAGTAGAGGAAAGACAGCAGCATAACGAAAAACCCGAAAAACCCGACCCGAAATCAACATATCTGCTTAAAGACGATTTCTCGTACAAAATTGCCGAATGCTGCAAACCCATTCCCGGCGACGCAATAATCGGTGTCGCCGACAATGCAACGTCAATCGTAACCGTGCACAAGAAAAAATGCAGAACGGCGATGAAACTGGCGGCTCAACATGCCGAAAAAATCGTCAATGCCCAATGGAGCGTACACAAAATCCTTTCTTTTCTCGCCATTCTGGAAATCAGGGGAATCGACCGCCTCGGCATTTTAAGAGACCTGACCGATATTATTGCAGACCGGTTGAACGTCAATATCCGAAAACTGAATATCGAAAGCCATGACGGCATTTTCGAAGGTTTTATCGAACTGTATGTGCACGATTTGGACGATTTGAACATACTGATCAACGCGGTACAGCAAATAAAAGGTATGGACAGTGTCAAGCGCGTGGAAAAACTAAGCCCCGAAACAGTGTAACGGCGCCGCCGCGTCTCTACTGCGTGTTTGTCGTCGTCCCTGTCGCTGTAGAGACGTGGCGTGCCACGTCTCCACGTCACGTCTCCGCGTCGAATCTGCGCATGATTGACAATCATTTAATCATGGTTCAGACATTATTCACTGTTCACTGTTCGTTATTCACTGTATTCGTCCTGTTAATCGTGTGAAAAATCCTGTACAGGTCGCTGTAGAGACGTGGCGTGCCACGTCTATGCCATGTCCCGTGCGTGTTTGTCGTCGTCCCTGTCGCTGCAGAAACGGCACATGCCCCGTAATTTGTAATTCGTAATTTTTTTTTTGCATTCCACAAAAAACATTTATCTTTGCGCCGTTAAAAAATAAAATTTATTCAGGTTTTAGTTAAAATGGTAAATCGTCGCACATACATATCCCCTGCGGTTTTCGGAGTTTTTTCGGAAAATATGGCATTTACCCATCCATCCTGTTTTACAGACTGTCAGTTAATTACATATCCTTTCCTCTTTGCCGGCGTTGAGACGGTTGCGGTGAAGGCGTGCGGGTTGTTCCGTGTGCCGGCGCTGTCCTGCCGCACGGATACTGTGCCCGAACCGGCACAGGCGGACTTGTACACTGTGTGTACAAGTCCCAAAACGACTTGGGGAAGGTTGTACACTGTATGTACAAGCCTCAAAACGATCCGGGGAGGGTTGTACACTGTGTGTACAAGCCTCAAAACGATCCGGGCAAGGTTGTACACTGTGTGTACAAGTCCCAAAACGGCTTGGGCAAGGTTGTACATCAGGTGTACAGTACCCGAAACGGAAAAATTATCGAAATACATAAACAGTAATCATAAAATAATATTTTATTGCCATGAAAAT
>JAISSE010000081.1 GCA_031273285.1 Prevotellaceae bacterium | reverse complement strand
GGCACGGTTGCCGAAGAAGTATTTCCGAATTTGTCGATATTTATCATCACCTTGTCTTTCGGCATTCCCATACGGTTTCCGGTAGCGCCGATTATCCGCAGATTTGCCTGATGAGGAATCAGCCACGCGATATCGTCGGCTGCGAGATTATTTTTCCGCATCAGTTCGATAGCCGTGTCTGCCATTTTGGATACGGCGGCTTTAAAAACCGCCTGTCCGTCCTGAACGATATAGTGCTGTCGCCGCAAAACGGTTTCCATGCTTGTCGGGAGCAGCGACCCTCCGGCTGGAAGATACAGATGTTTGCCGCCCGAGCCGTCGACCCTTGTTATGGAATCGATGAAGCCCAAATCTTCGGTTGACGGTTCGATAAGCACAGCCGCCGCTCCGTCGCCGAACAGAGGGCAGGTCGAGCGGTCGGTGTAATCGACATACATTGTGAGCTTTTCGGCGCCGATAAGGACGATTTTCTTACATCTGCCCGATTCTATGTACGAAGCCATTGTAACCAGAGCGAACAGGAAACTCGAACAACCCGCGTTTATGTCGAAACCGAAAGCATTCTTTACCCCGACTTTTTCGGATATTATATTTGCGGTTGCGGGAAAAGCCATGTCGGGCGTAACCCCGCTCCATACCAGCAAATCAACATCTTCGGGTTTTGTTCCGGTTTTTTTGAATAAGTTTTTCACAGCTTCGACAGCCATATCCGATGTCGCTTTGCCTTCTTCCCTAAGTATATGCCTTTCACGGATTCCCACTCTGGTCATTATCCATTCGTCGCTGGTATCGACGGTTCGGGAAAGTTCCTCATTGGTAAGCACGTAGTCGGGAACATATCCGGCAACTCCTGTTATAACCGCTCTTATTCGGGTATCGCTCATACTGTTTTCTTAATTTTATAATTTATCATGAATTATCATCTTTGTTGAAACTCGAATTTCGGAATATGTCCTTTACCCTGTCGAGCATTTTGGCTCTGATGGTTTTCTCCGTATTGAGAATCATATTCTTTATGGCTTTCGGCGACGAACTGCCATGCCCTATTATTACGGGAGCGTTCACTCCGAGTACGGGAGTTCCGCCATGAAATTCGTAGTTCAATTTACTGAAAAAATCGGTGTGTATCCCCTGACAGTCAGCCAGACGGTAGAAACTTTCCGCCATTTTCAGAATTACGTTTCCGACAAATCCGTCGCAAACGACCACATCGGCTTTTTCGCCCGTCATCAGTTCGTTGCCTTCGATATTGCCCACGAAATTGAAATCCTTCGTATCCTTCATAAGTTCGTATGCCGCCTTGGTAACGATATTGCCTTTTGTTTTCTCCTCGCCGATATTGAGAAGCGCTACTCTGGGATTTTTTTCGCCCGAAGCGCCTTTTGCATACAGCGAGCCAAGTATCGCATACTGATACAGGTTTTCGGGTTTGCAGTCGGCGTTCAGCCCCACGTCCAGCAGAAGCCCCCATCGCCCGTCGATAACGGGAAAAAAGCAGGAAATGCAGGGGCGCAGAATGCCTTCGATGGTTTTTACGGTGTACATGACACCCGCCATCATTGCTCCCGTGTTGCCGGGACTGGCAAAACCGTCGATCAGACCTTCCGACAAATATCTGAATCCCGTCGCCATGCTCGAATCGGGTTTCTGGGCAAACGCTTTCGCCGGATGCTCCTGCATACCGATCACCTCCGTGGTGTGAACTATCTGAAATCCGGATACATCGACGCCTTTTTCCCTGCAAACGCCCTTAATCTGCGCCTCGTCGCCAAAAAGAATTACTTCGGAACCGTCGTGCAGTTCCGGAAGAGCTTCAATCACTCCCAACACTTCGTTTCTCGGAGCGAAATCTCCTCCCATTACATCAAGCCCAATCTTCATCTTATGATTTGTTGCGTTAAATGTTGAAAACAATTACATCTCCGTCGGAATCCTATGCTTCGGAGGCGTTGCCGATAATCAAACGTCCGCGATAATATCCGCATTCGGGACATACTCTGTGATAAAGAACTGCCGAACCGCAATTTGAACAGGCGGCAAGTGTCGGAATCTCTGCCTTATAATGAGTTCTGCGTTTGTGTTTCCTTTGTTTCGACGTTCTGTGTTTAGGATGTGCCATTTCTTATAATAGTTTAAAATGTTAAAAAATCATTTATCTTATTTATTCATATCTTTCAATATATCAAACGGAGACGCTTTCTCCACGTTCCGCGAACCGGAAATATATTTGAGCATTTCGGGGTTACATCGACTTTTCCCGTTTTCGTCGTCTCCGTGTACCCTTTGTATCGGCAAAGCCAGACAGATACTCTCGTAAATATAATCCGTGAGGTCTATTTCCTCATCTTCGGCGTTTACATACATCACGTCTTCGTCGGGGCTTTCTTCCTCCGGTGTGTCGGGCGCTTTCCCGAATCTTACCGACAGCAGGTTTTCGCCTTCAACCGGAATATCGAGCTCTTCCAGACAGCGATCGCAGGAAACGGTCAATATCCCCGAAAAATTCAAAGTTACATTCATAAAATGACTGAATTTTTCTACTTCCAAAAATATTTCCGCCGAGCCTTTAATCAGCTCGGTATTCCGAAACCCGGAAAAAAATTCGGCGCCGATGTCGAATTTAAATCCGTGTCGCTTCCTTTCCAAATTGCGCAACGGCAATACTATATAATCTCGCACCTCGTTCATGTAACGTAAATCGCCGCGCAAAAGTACAAAAAAATTCTATTTTACAATACACATACATGTTTTAGTTTTAATTTTGTGCAATTTAACGGATGCAAAAAAACGTAAAACGGTAGAATCAAAATAAAAAAAGTACATTTGTACCCGGATTTGTAATCGGAAAAATGGATAAATTAAAGGAACTGGAAAGAAAAGGATTGTTGAGAGAACTGAAATTGCTTCGGCAGGAGGGGGTTTACATTAAATATAAGGGACAGAAATTTCTTAATCTGTCGTCCAACGACTATCTGGGGATTTCGGGAATGATAGAGTTTCAGCGGGAATTTTTCGAAACACTGGATACAAACGCTTTCGTTATGGGTGCTTTATCTTCGCGTCTGCTGACGGGTAACGGCGCCTGCGCCGAAAATCTCGAAAGTTACCTTTCGGGATTATACGGCAGGGAGTGTCTGCTGTACAATTCGGGATATCATGCAAATACGGGAATATTGCCGGCGATTGCGGAAAAAGGCGACCTCATTGCAGCCGACAAACTTGTACACGCAAGTATAATCGACGGCATGAAATTGTGCCACTGCGAGATGAAACGCTATAAACACAACGATTACAGTGATTTGGAACGGATACTGGAGCAGTCCGCAGGCAGATACAAATCCGTTTACATCGTTACCGAAAGCATATTCAGCATGGACGGCGACACTGCAAACCTCGAACGTCTGGTTGAACTCAAGGACAGGTACGGGGCAAAACTGTATGTCGACGAGGCGCATGCATTCGGAGTTGTCGGCGAGACGGGTTTGGGGTGCGCACAGCATAAGCAGCTCATCGACAGAATAGAGTACGTTATCTGCACTCTGGGGAAAGCAGGGGCTTCGGAAGGGGCGTTTGTCGTATGCGACCCTGCAACAAAGCAATGGCTGATAAACAGGTCGCGGACACTGATATTCACAACCGCAACTCCGCCGGTAAATATCCTGTGGACGCATTTTATAATCCGTAAAATGGTAGAAATGAAAAAAGAACGCGAACATCTTCGGCAGATAACAAAACGGCTTAGAGATAAACTTGCCGGATGCAATATCCTGGGCGATACGCATATAATCCCCGTAGTAACAGGCGAAAACGACAGCTGCATCAGTATGGCGGAAAAAATGCGGTCGAAAGGAATCTGGGTAATGCCGATACGATACCCTTCCGTACCTGCGGGACAGGCAAGGATTCGGCTATCGCTCACGGCTGCAATGTCGAACGAACAGACGGATATGGTGTATGAAAGTATTCTGGCATAAAAAAGAAAACAGCGGACGGCTTTTGCTGCTGTTTAACGGCTGGGGATTCGACCACAGGATATTTCGGGACATTGACGTGCCCGATCACGATATAGTTTCGGTTCACGACTATACGGAT
Organism: Prevotellaceae bacterium; assembly: GCA_031273285.1. Classification (GTDB taxonomy): domain Bacteria; phylum Bacteroidota; class Bacteroidia; order Bacteroidales; family UBA932; genus JAIRLF01. Next base: position 473 of record JAISSE010000081.1, on the reverse strand, counting down.
GTTGAGCCGGAACTGTTCGATTTCACGAAATCGTATCCCGAAGTGAAAATTGCGGCATGGTCGTACGGGGTTTTCGTCGCCGGATTTTATTCGGAATATATTTCGAATGTAACGAAAGCGATAGCAATCAACGGCTCAGCGACCCCCATAGACAACGACAGGGGTATTCCCGTCAAAATATTTCTTGCGACAATGCAGTCGTTTAATGCCGAAAGCCGCGAAAAATTCTATCTCCGCATAGCGGGAGGACTGTCGGCATATAAACGGATTGCCGCAAAATTGCCGGACAGGGATGTGGAAAATCAGCTTAACGAACTGAAAGCGCTGTACGAAATGTCGCTGCAAAACAGAAAACCCGGATTGAAATGGGATATCGCAATAGTTTCGACAAACGACAGGATTTTTCCCTGCGCAAACATGCAAAACGCATGGAACAACAACAATACTGTGGCGATACAAAGCGAACATTATCC
>JAISSE010000074.1 GCA_031273285.1 Prevotellaceae bacterium | reverse complement strand
CACAACTGCTACCTGTTCGGTATTCAGGAATGCGGCGAAAGCCGTATATTTATCGATTTCAAGGAATACCGGCTGTGCGGAGCAACGCTTGTCTGCATTCTTCCGGGGCAAATCCATTTCAGCGCGGAACAGAAAAACGTTTCGGGATGGCTTTTCGGAATGGATACACTGTTTGTTACCGGCGAGATGAAAGAAATATTCGACATGCTGCTGTTTTCGGAAAACACGGTAACGCTCGACGAGCAGTCGATGAATGACCTGAATTCCTGCCTCTCGCTTCTGGGCAGAAAAATGACGCCGGAGCACGGGGAACCGGCGCAACAGGTCGCCCGCTCGCTGGCGACTGCGGCAGCGGGAATGATCGCCGGACTGTACCGGCAAAAGCAACCCGCCCCGTCGGGTAAACGGATGACGGATATTGTGCGCCGTTTCAAGCAGCTGCTGCACGACAATCTGACCGACAGGAAAAACCCGTCGCAGTATGCCGACATGCTTCACATCACGACGCAATATCTGAACAAGGCGGTAAAGCACGTAACAGGTTCCACCACAGGCAGCCTGATACAGCACGAAGCCGTGCTCGAAGCCAAACGCCTGCTTTTCTACACCGACGAAAGCGTAAAGGAAATCGCCTTTCACCTCGGATACGACGATTGCGCCTACTTCACACGGCTGTTTACCAAAGTCTGCGGCATGTCGCCCGTTCGGTTCCGCGAAAGCTATCGCGAATAGTCCAACACTTGTCCCGTTTTGTCCTGCGTTTGATTGCCGGCACAGTCGTAACTTTGCACTTTTAAAACAAGTAAATTTTCGTACAGTGAAACGCAGAAAAATAGACAAAATCATCACTCCGCATGTCCTGCTCAATCCGCACGACTGCAAGGCTTGCTGGGCATGTATCGACACATGTCCCTCAAAAGTCATCGGGAAAGTTTCTTTCCTGTGGCACAAACACGCGCTGATAATCAACTCCGGCGCATGTACCGGATGCCTGAAATGCGTCAAAACCTGCTCCGCCGCCGCATTTATCCCCCTGAAAAACACGACGCGACATGACGGCAGGTGAAAAAAAGGGAAACAGGCGGGCAAGGGTTTCCGTCATGATGTTCGTCGCATTCATCGTGCTGATTGTTTCGGCTGTATTCGATGTGCTGAATCTGTTTGCCGACAATGTCTTCAAAATCATTCACGGCATCACGGGAATACTGTTTGCAGCAACCGGAACTTTCCATATCGTATACAACTGGCGGACATTAAAGCGCTATTTTTGTAAAAAGAGAAGCTAAAGCGGAGAAAGAAGAAATAAATTCCGAAACGGAGGCATAATTTTCTTCAAAAATCGCCCTGAAAAAATTATGGAACGGCATTAAAGCTTTGGTGCAGCCCCGTAAAAAATTATGGAGTTGCACTAAAGCGAAAGTAGCGCCCCTTAATTTTGTATGACCTTGCACTAAAGCGTTCCTGCACCTCCATAAATTTTTTCGGACGACATTTTTTTTCTTTTTTAGCGTCTCATAAAACTTTAAGAGCAGGTGTCAAAGGTTTGTTGCAGTCCCATAATTTTGTATGATCCCGCAACAAGGCTTTAATGACGTCCCATAATTTTTTAAGAGCGCCTTCCAAAGGTTTAGTAACGTGAAATAATTTTTCAGCGGCAAAATCACATGGTTTGTCATGGGCGTTTCTATTGACAGTAATGCCCTGCGGGCGTAAAGCGATTCAGTTACTTTTTTTATCCGGGACTCGGGTTAATTTAGTCCCGGCGGTAAAGTTTCCGTTAGCCGACAGAAACAGGGTGAAATCCATCACCGTTTAAGCGGATTTTGGATGCTTGACGGAATGATATGGGACAGTATCATACGTCGTTTTTTCTGTTGATTTGCGCGCCCAAAGCATTGAGACGTTCGTCTATTCGGGTATATCCTCTGTCAATCTGGTCGATATTGTGTATGATGCTTGTACCTTTTGCCGACATTGCCGCAATCAGCAGAGCGACGCCGGCGCGGATATCGGGGGAAGTCATGATTGTGGCTTTCAGTTTTATTTTATTGTTATGACCTATGACTGTGGCTCTGTGAGGGTCGCACAGTATTATCTGCGCGCCCATATCTATCAGTTTGTCAACAAAAAACAGCCTGCTTTCGAACATTTTCTGATGAATCAGCACGCTTCCCTTTGCCTGAGTGGCTACAACCAGAAAAACACTCAGCAGGTCGGGAGTAAGACCGGGCCATGGCGCATCGGCGATTGTCATTATCGACCCGTCGATAAAACTCTCTATTTCATACGATTCCTGCACTGGCACAAAAATATCGTCGCCACGAATTTCGAGATTGATACCCAATCTTTTGAATTGAGCCGGAATAATTCCCAAATCATTCACCGACACATCCTTGATGGTAATTTCGCTTTGGGTCATAGCCGCCATTCCGATAAAACTGCCGACTTCAATCATATCGGGCAAAATCCTGTGAGAGGTACCCGAAAGCCGTTCCACGCCTTCGACTGTCAGCAAATTGGAGCCTATTCCCTGTATTTTTGCCCCCATTCGCACCAGCATCCTGCACAACTGCTGTATATAAGGCTCGCAGGCAGCATTATATACCGTTGTAATCCCCTCAGCCAATACCGCCGCCATGATGATGTTTGCCGTGCCGGTTACGGAGGCTTCGTCAAGCAGCATGTATTTACCCTTCAGATTCGGAGCTTCGACCCTGTAAAAATGAGTGGTCGGGTCATATTCGAATGTCGCCCCGAGATTTTGGAAACCGATAAAATGAGTATCAAGACGGCGACGTCCTATCTTGTCGCCTCCGGGTTTCGGGGCGAATGCTTTTCCGAAACGCGCCAGCAGCGGTCCGACAAACATGATGGAACCTCGTAAACCCGTTGCTTTTTTTCGAAATTGCGGGGTTTGAAGATATTCGAAATTTATCGTTTTCGCTTCGAAGGAATATGCGGTATTCGATATTTTTTCGACAGCAACGCCCATTTCAGCCAGCAGTTCAATCATGCTGTTGACGTCCAGAATGTCCGGAACATTTTCGACGGTAACTTTATCTTCGGTAAGCAATACGGCGCACAGCACCTGCAGTGCTTCGTTTTTCGCCCCCTGCGGAACAATTTCTCCACGCAAAGATAATCCCCCCTTTACCTCGAAAGTTGCCATTTGTCGCCCGTCTATTTTTTCTTTTTGGACTTTTTGCCGCTGCTGCCGCTGCTTTTTGAAGAAGCAGTGGTGGTGGTAACGCTTGTATTCAAGTTATAAGCCGGCGACAATTTAATGTTTTCGGGAATTTTAATTCTTCCGCCCGAGAGATGTTCAATGTCCCTGAAAATAATATCGTCGCTTACAGTTTCCTTGTTCCACGTAACATACGACTTTTTCATGTGATTGGCAAGCATGAACAGTGATTTTGCCTTTATTTCGGAATCTTCGGCGTTAACAATTCTGTTTATCATCATTTGGATATTTCGCCCGTAATGCCGTATTTTTATGGGTTCCGAAGCATACGGTATCGTATGTATCGGAGTATTAAAACTTTCTCTCGTGGGAATAGGGAAAGGGGAGTCGATGTTGATTTTGAAATCGGACATCAGGTGCACATGATCCCAAAGCTTGTGTTTGAAATCGTTCACGTCTCTCAAATGGGGGTTCATGCCTCCCATAACAACAATCACGGCACGTATTTGCCTGTTTCGTTCATCCCTGTCTTCGATAGTGGTAACCCAGTCTACCATTTTGTGGACATAGCGCCCGTATTCGGGAAGCGCCAATTTTTTTCTTTGCGTATTATAATCCATAATAAATTAAATATTTATAATAATATATCATCTGTTTCAAATCTAAATCCAAGCCGTTTGCCTGTTTGCAGTTTTCCGTTTTCTATTTTCGCATTCAACTGTTCGACCGTCGCAATTTTGACCGTATCGTACGGCGGCGTCAGTAAATCGAAATGCAAAGCGTAATATATTGCTTTTTCGAGTATTATCCTGATTTCCTCCTCGTTTATAATCTGCGACGAAAAATTGTTGAGGCTGTTCATTTGCCGTTTGCCTTCCACAAAAAAATGTTTTTCGCGGTTGATGAATATTCGTCCGATAAGATAGCCCAAGTCGTTTATTCTGTTATATTTGAACGAATCGGAGAGGAAATTGTAGATGCTTATGATTCCGCAGTACGAGTTCAGGCGGTTTTTCTGCACATACGAAGTTTTCCGTACCGAATGGTCTCTGTCGAATTCGAAAATATTTGAGTGCATACTGAAAATCAGGATGTCTTCGGCAATTTTGGCTTCCGCCTCGAACTTCCCTCGGTCTCTGTAATCCAGTTTGATTCTTCGGTCGGTGTCGAAAATTTCGTCGTTTACATCGTTTATCAGTTCGTGCAATACATCTTTCAGCATCGAAAACATTTCGAATGTATTGTCATAGACCAGCTGTTTGATTGCCGACTTTTCTTTCAGCATGGCGACAATATTGTCTTTCATGCTTTTTGGAGGAAGATTCTGTTCATTTTCCATTTTCCGAACAATATAATTTGTTATTCTTTTTTCTTTTTTCTTCTTTTGGCGACTGTTTTGTAAAAATCCGCATACTTGTCGATATATTCTTCCGGCGAGTGATATCCAAGCACATGTTTCTTGTTTTCAATTGCATACCGGATATATTCTTCGTTCGATTCGGGCGCCGCCGCAATAACGCCGTCCGACATATTGATGCACATCTTTACAAAATTGTCGAACGAAGGTTCGGTCATTATTTCCAAATCCTTGTTTTTGACCCCGTCGCTTGCGGCTTTCTTCCTGAAATCATCATCGAAGATTACGGGGGTCGGCTCGTCATACAGGGACAGGATAATTCTGGAATTGGCATATAAAGGGTCGTCCTTGAACGATTTCCTCAAATAAAGAGCCAGAATAAACGAAAACCAGCCGTGGCAGTGGATAATGTCGGGCGACCAGCGCAGTTTTCGCACGGTTTCCAATACGCCTCTGACAAAAAATATCGAACGTTCGTCGTTGTCGGGAAACCATGCTCCCTCATCGTCCGCGTATAAATTTCTTCTTAGAAAATAGTCCTCATTGTCAATAAAATAAATCTGCATTCTTGCGGCAGATATTGATGCAACCTTGATTATCAGCGGATGGTCGGATTCGTTGATTATCAAATTCAATCCCGACAAGCGAATTACTTCGTGCAACTGGTTGCGGCGTTCGTTTACACTGCCGAACCGAGGCATAAACGTCCGTATCTCAAAGCCTTTCTCCTGAATGGCGGGAGGAAGTTGCTGACATACGTTCGAAACGGGACTCTCGGGCAAATACGGATAAATTTCCGAGCAAACAAACAGTACCCTGGGACTTTCCATCTATATATATTTAGTTAAACAATTTCATTAAATACCAAAAATGAATGCAAAGGTAATAAAAATTTGGAAACCGACGAACTCTGCGAATCATTTTTTGTGCCATATCGCTGTGTTATCG
>JAISSE010000012.1 GCA_031273285.1 Prevotellaceae bacterium | reverse complement strand
CACAACTGTCTTAGTATAAAGTCATTTAACCAACTTTTCTTAGACTGTTTGCTTTTTACAAAAGCGGTGCAAAGATAAGTCATATTATTTTATCTATCCAAATTTTTTTTCATTTTTTCTTTATTTTTTCTTCAAGATGTTTGTTTTCAGACCAATATTTTTACAATTTCACGTTTGTTTTTTTCGAAAACAGGCGGGTTTTATTGAAATACCCATGACAAAAAGGTAAAATTAGGCATACAAAGGGATGATTATGCTCCCGCGGTTCGGTTGTGTGCTTTAACATTGCTGCACCGGCGGTCTTCGACGAAAAGGAGAAAGACGAGTAATAAAAAATATCACCGCTTATGAGCTGTCTCAAAATTACGAAGATGACGCAGTTTACAAGGATTTACGCAGATAAATACGAGAGCCGGTTAAAATAAATACCATATTATCAAGTAAATAATAATCTGCGTAAATCCGTTAAATCTGCGTAATCAGCGTGCTGATTACGTTTCATGCCTTAATAGACAAAATCGTACAGAAATTCGGTGGAGTTTTTGCAGCAGTCGGTTGCGACGACCTTCAGTTGCCGTTTTTTCCCTTTTGCGCCCATCTGTTTTTGATTGAATGTGTAAGTCATTGATTTTGTTTTGGGGTCGTGTTCGAACAATACCCAGTTTCCGTCGATGTATCCTTCGCATGAATCTATTCCCGACATATTATCGCTCACAGTAACCCTCAGTCTGGTCAGAGAGCTGAAATTCGCGCTTTTGGCACTGACGGATATTTTGGGCGGAATAGTGTCCGTCGAGATAAAATAATTGCCGAACGAGGATACTTCGGTTGCAAGAAATCCGTTTGCGTCGAACTGTCCGCCGCAGTACGAGATGTTGTTGTCTTTGTTTTGTCGGGCAATAAACGCATGTTCCTTCAGACGCGAAGGCAGGTTTACGGGCTTGATTCTTATTTTAATCGGTTTATGCAAAGGAATATTTGCGTATCCGATATTCCACAGGTCGGAATATGCGCCGTCCGTTTTGGTTGAAGTCAGTTTGAACAAGGCATTGCTGTACAGCGATTCCGGTTCGACAGACATTCCCATGTCGGGTTCGAAATATTCGAAAGAGTTGTTCCAGTGCATTGTAATAAAGCGGGATGAATTTACCGTCTGGTGTTTTGTTGCCGTTTTGGCGCTTTTCCTGATTTTGAACTCGGCAACGCTTTTATTGTTCGAGTCGTCAAACAGTTCGATTTTGACGCTGTGGGGCAGGGTATCGTTCAGAATTATCAGCCCCCGGTTTTTGACATCGCCGTAAAACGGTATTTTGTTGCCTTCCTCTATATATGTTTTGATATACGTAATTTTGTTGTCGACAAGTTCGTCGTAGGCAATGAAACTGTTGATGTACCGGGTGTCCTTAAATTCAAATTCATCAAGTTTGAAACTGTAGAACAGATTGTTGTCCAGATATGCTTTCATTTGATATATTCCGTGCCTGCTCGTGTTTCCCGGCTGATAGTCATTTGCGTTCACACCGATAAATATCGGGTTGCAGACTTCGAAAGTCGCGGTTTTTTCGGGGGCAAAATCTTTCCCTTTCTTGACCGCTTTTTCCGATTTCAGCAGACGCGGTCGGGTGATGTCGTTTATCGTATCCAGCGTGAAAACGGCGATATTGTGAAAGACGGGGGGCATATTGTCTTTCGGAACAATATATCCTTTTGCAACGGGATTTAGAGGCGCCTGACGCTGCGATTCTCTGATTTCCAGATGCAGGTGAGCGCCGAAGGACGACCCCGTGTTTCCGGCGTAACCGATTAGCTGTCCTTTTTCGACGGGTAAAAGATTGGGTTCGGTGTAATCGTTCATGCGGAAACGCTGTCGTTTGTACTGATATTCTTCCGCATATTCCGCGATTTTTCCGGCAAATCCGTCAAGATGGGCGTAGACGGATGTTTGTCCGTCGGGATGTTCGATATACAGCGCTTTTCCGTATCCGGTGCCGCTTATGTAAATTCGCGAAACGTACCCCGCTTCGATTGCGTAAACTTCGGCGCCCGCCGCTCCTCCAACCCGCAAATCTATTCCCGCATGAAAATGGTCGGGTCTCAATTCCCCGAAATTTGCGGACATGGACAGCGGTTTATCCAGCGGAAAGCGATAATCCTGCGCATGTAACGAAAAAAACGGGCATATGCAGGCTACAAAAAAAATTATCTTCCTGACAGTCATATCAATTTTCAATATTTATATCCAAATCTTTGGCTCTTTTTTCCCATAAATCTTTTGCCAATTGCTGCATATCCGCCTGTCCGTCCTTTTCGTCGACTATTTCCAGACCGAATATGGTTTCGATAACGTCTTCCAGAGTGATTATCCCGTCCATTCCGCCGTATTCGTCTATAACCAGCGCGATTTGCTCCTTGCTGCCCAGCAGTATGTCGAACAGTTTCGGGATTGTAGTGCCTTCGTAACAGACCGTTATGTGGCGTTTGATGTTTTTCAGTTCGATATCTCTGTTTTTTGTCAGATTTTCCAGAACGTCCAGTTTAAGGATATAGCCGGTGATATTGTCCATATTTTCGCCGTATATCGGGAATCGGGAATGTTGCCGCACTTCGGGACGGCTGATAAATTCGCTCAGTTTCATGTTTTCGTCGGCAGATATGACCACCGTGCGGGGGGTCATTATCGTATTCACACGCATCTGCTGCAATTTCAACAGATTGTTGATGATTTTGCTTTCGTTTTCGGCAAATACTCCTTCTTCGACTCCTATCTCCGCCAACACTCCGACCTCTTCGCGGCTGACGGTTTCCTTCTCCCTGTTGCCCGATACCATGGCGGTAATCAGTTTGGAAAGCAGGACGACCGGATAGGTAACGTATATCATGACGGAGACCGCTCTGGTCATCACCATGGATAACTCCCTGCAATAGCGCGAGCCTATGCTTTTCGGCAAAATCTCGGAAAAAACGAGTATCAGCACCGTGAGTATTGCCGAAACCAGACCGAAATAAACGTCTCCGAACAGAGCCGTCGCCTGTGCGCCGACGCCTGCCGCGCCGACAGTGTGAGCGATTGTGTTTAAGGATAAAATCGACGATAAAGGCTTGTCAATGTCATTCTTAAACTCCATCAGCCTTTTCGCGGTCTTATGCCCCCGCGAGACTTTCATCTTGACGAAAGACACGGGAATGGATAATACAACCGCTTCGGCTACAGAACATAAGAACGATATCGAAAGCGCCATTAAAAGATATGCAATCAAGAGACCCATTTGTCTATATAATCTTAAAATTAACGGCGCAAAAATACAGTAAAAAATCAAATTACACAATTTTATGTGGAATTTGTCAATTATTATGTGCCGACAACGGGCGGCG
>JAISSE010000249.1 GCA_031273285.1 Prevotellaceae bacterium | reverse complement strand
TCGTTCCTCACAATGAGCAATTCGCAATGACGACAGGGCGGGTAAAACACAACGCTGTCCGTCATTGCGACGGCGACTGCGAGGTACGAAGCAGGAAGCCGGAAGCAATCTCCCAAGCCTGACAAATCGGAACAAAAAAAGGAAAAATATTCTAATGGACATTTTGGGATTATTCTAATTTTTTTATGCTATTTGATAGCAACCCGGTATGAAGCCATCATTTCGATAATCTTACAATAAATTATCCCTAATTACGTGGAATTTACAGGTTTCTATGTGGAATTGAAATTGACAAAAACTTCTACGTTTTTGGAGAATTAAAAAAATAGTATATTGTCTAAATGTAAGCCCATTACAAACAGGTCATTTTTCTTATATAGTGTCTGTCCGAAAACCATATTATTTCGGACAGACACTATTTATATAATCCTTATAATCCGCGTGCTTTCGATGCACATTCAATTTTTTATACTCCAGACTTTATCGAACTGTTCGGCAAGCACTTCCTGTTTCATGAAATCGAACAAAGTGAGTTTGCGCAGTTTATAATAATTTTGCCAGTAGGTGCTTATGGCGGAAATATAATTGCGTTGAGCGCTGTTTTGCCGGTTCAGTGATAAAGTCAGACTGTTCAGGTCGGCTTTGCCGATGATAAACCTTTCTTTGGTAACATTATATGCCATAGTTGCCAGATTTAACGCTTCTTCCGCACTGTTTATCAAATCCTGCTGGATGTTGAAATCACTGACCGTCATAATCACGTCCTGTTCGAGTTTCTGTTCTTTTTGCTGTATGGATATTCTGGTAACATTAAGATTGTTACGCGCCATATTTGCGCGACCTTTCCTGACGCCCCAATCCACAAGAGGAATATTCAGCCCTACGCTTACTACATTCTGTTGCAGCGGACTTCTGTATGCTCCCGAAAAATTGGGCGCAACCTGATTGAACCCCATACTGACCGAGAAACTTGCATCGAAATTCGAACTTTTTGTTGTTCTGTCCACCTCTCTTTCCGCCTCGTGCATTTCCTGCGTATATCCGAGAAAATCGGGATTATATGCCCGCGCATATTTGAGCGCCTGTTCGGAAGATATACGTATGTCCGCCGGTCTGCCCGGAAGTTCCAGTTCCACTGTCGTTTCCTTGTCAATATTCAAAAATGATACAAAATTGAACATTGCACGTTTCAGACCTATCTCCGCATTCTGGAGCGCATTACGCGCATTTACGACATCCAGCCTGAGAGTCAGTAAATCGGCGTTGGAAATGGAAGCTATCTTTTGCCGCTCCTGCCCGATACGGTACAGGGTGTCGGACGAGGCGACATTATCCTTAGCCATATCGTATTCCATTTGCGCCATTGCCAGGGAGAAAAAATACTGTATGGTCAGTTCCGATATTTCTTCGCGTGAATAAAGAAACTGTGTTTTAGCCCTTTCGAATTTGAGCGGTTCTATTTTCTTTTCCCATTTGAAACTGTTGAATCCGAAAAGCGATTGAGAATAACCGACTCTGACCGGAACGGAAGAAAACTGCGAGTAGCTGTTGTCGCCGAAATTGCGCATGTAGCCCAGCTCCGAATCAACGAAAAATGTTCCTCCTGTCAAGTCAAAATTCTGACGGATAGAAAGGTTGCCGGATGAATACAACGATTGCTGCTGCCGGTAAACATCAATATTTTCATACGAATCGTAACGTCTGGTGAAATCGCTGTAATATTGCAGAGGAGTTGTCTGCAAATTCAGGGAAGGCAGACGCGCCGCCCTGAACGAACGATATGCCCAATAATTTGACAGATACATGTTTTGAGCCATAAATGCCTGTAACGAACTGTCGATAGCCACTTCGATGGATTCGGTCAGATTGAATTTCTTTGTCGATTGGGCGGAAATATTACCCCAAAAGAAAATCACCAGTACCGATAAGACAATTTTATTCATATCCATTTAATTTTTTAATTTTCAATCCTTTTTCCTGTATATCCACCAGTAAACCATAGGTACGACAAACAGACTGACGGGCGTTCCCATAATCATTCCGCCGATAGTCGCTATTGCCAGAGGTTTTTCCAGCTGCGACCCCAAATCACTTGTAAACAGTAACGGAACCATACAGACAATCGATGTCAAACTGGTCATTATAATTGCTTTAAGACGTCGGCGTCCGGCTTCGTGAATGGCGTTCATCAGGGAATATCCCTCCTTGCGGAGTTGATTCATCACGTCCACTTTCAGGATGGAGTCGTTGATAATAATACCCGAAGTAACCACTAATCCTATGGCAGACATGAGATTCAGCGAATTGCCGGTAACAATCAGCAGTCCCAGAGCAAACGTTATATCAATCGGGATTTCAAACAGTATGATTAACGGCTGTTTGAAATTCTCGAACTGCGACGACAGGATAAAAAACATCAGCAAAACGGAAATGAACAGAATGACAATCATTTCGTTAATCATTTTTTGATTGGAAAAGAAAGTACCCGAAAAATCCACTTCCCAGTCCGTATCCTTGATATTTGCCTGCGAAACCGTTTCGATGATTTTTTCCGGATTATCCGTTTCGTAATAATAAAACGGGATATATTCTCCAGCTTTTCCCGCCACGATTGTTTTCAGGTCTTCGGACGGGGTTACGGATACAAATGTGGATAAAGCCAGCTTGTTACGGCTGCCGTCGACATTCGACGATGTTTCTATCAATGTTTCGTTAATAATCTCCTGAACAGTCTTTTCATCATCACCCAGAATAATCGGCAGGTATTGCTGTTGAGAGCGCAGTGTCGCGAACATGTTTTCCTTGAAAGCCGTGCGTAATGTTCGGGTAATCAAATCGTACGAAATGTTATAGAGCAGCAGTTTTTCGCGGTCGACATGCAGATTCAGCTGATGCTGAAACGAATTGCCCACAGGTTCCTCGCCTGTTACCGTCCGGACATTTTTCTCCAAATCGCGAATAATATTGGCGTCTATGTCCCTGTCTCTGTTAGTAGTATAATATTCGACAACGAGGTCTGCTTCGCCGGTTGAAAAGATTTTTTCGAATATTGTCCCCATAGGGGCAAAAGTTACTAAAGCATCGGGATATGTGGCTGAAACATATTCCGTTACCTTTTCTTTCAATGCAGGAATTTCTTTTGCCGTTTTTGCCCGTACATAAAATTCGGATTCGGCTGAAGTCTGTTCTTTTTCCCGATTCAGCAGGAATTGCTGCTGTCCGGTCAGCGCGGAATTTTCTTCCGTGATGTGGCTAAGCATCTCGGACAATTTCAGACAGCGCTCATAATTTTCCTGTAAATGAACATTTTGATTCCAGTCGATTTTTATCAGCAAATCACTTTGATTGATATCCGGCATTTTCTCTTTCGGAATAATCAGGAATAACCAGGCACAAAGAGGAAGCATCAAAAACATCGCGGTGAAAGTCAGTATTTTGTGCGAAAACACCCAGTTGATTCCCGCATCATACAGTCGAAATGCAAACGAGTCCTTCTGTTCTTTTGCAGGCATGGTTGCCGAAGGTGTTTTTTTGCGGAATATGCCCGGCAGTTTAATCGAATAAATTACTTTGTAAAGCACAGGTATAAAGATGATTCCGGTAATGTAGGAAACCAGCAGACCGACAGTTACGGAAAATGCCTGGTCGAAAAATATGGCTCCTGCCATTCCGCTAAGGAAAATCAAGGGCGCAAATACCGATATGTTTGTCAGTGCGGAACTTAGCATTGGTATGGCGATTTCTTTCGTCCCTGTTGCACATGCTTCGGGTAAAGGCAGTGTCCGTCGATGCTGTCCGATATTGTCGCCTACAACTATGGAATTATCAATCATATTACCCGAAGCGAGTATTAAACCCGTGAGTGATACTACATTCAATGAAATATGGAAGAAATAGAAGAAAAGCAGACTGATGACCAGCGACACGAAAAGTCCGAGACCGATAATCAGGGATAACCTGCCGTCCTTGAGGAATATCACCGAAACCAGAAATACGAAGATAAAAGCCAGTAACAGATTTTGTTGCAGGTTCGAAATAGTGTAATCCAGCAATTCGGTTTGATTCTGGGTAACATTGAACTCTATTTCGGGAAAATCGTTTCTGAATCGTTCAACTTCCTTATTCATGGCTTTTTGCATATTGCTCATGTTTTCTTCCGACTGTTTTATTACCGAAAGGACAATCGCCCGTTTGCCGTTGTAAATTGCCATCCCTTTCTCTTTTTCCGGAGCAGTTTCTATTTTGGCAAAATCTTTGAGCTGATAGATACGGTCGTTTTTGCGGATGTAAATATTCCGAATATCCTCTATTGTCCTGAGAATGGAGGATATTCGGATAACGTATTCGTAATATCCGTCGCGTACGGTCATGTTTCCCGGTTCCACGTTGTTGTTATTGAGCGCCGATTCGATATCCGACAGAGTTATCCCGCTGACTTCCATCAAAGTCCGGTCGGGCGAAATAAGAATTTGCCTTTTCATCATTCCCGAAATATCAATCATTGCCACCTGCGGCAACTGTTCGAATCGGCGACGTATAACCGTTTCGGCAAACTCGCTAAGTTCAATAAATTCAGGCACATCCGTATGTTCAAAACTAATATCGGAACGGAGTGTCAAATCCAGGTTGAAAACGGGGATATCCGTTGCGCTGGCTTTGACTACACGCGGACGTTCAATCTCGCGCGGAAGATAATTCATCGCCGCGTCAATCTTCTCATTCACCTCGATAAAAGCCAAATCGGTGTTTGCGCCATATTCGAAACTCAGGAAAATCACTTCGTTGCCGTCGCGGGTCTCTCTGCGAATATCGCGCAGTTTGCTTACCTGCATCAACTGCTGACGCACAGTGCGTACGGTGGTATTCTCCAGCTCGCGGGCAGAAGCATTTTGTCCCGAAATCTGCACGGTAATCTCCGGAATGGCAATATCCGGCAACAGTGATACGGGAATATTCATGTAAGTGATGATTCCCAGTATGAAAAATGCCGTAAATACCATCATCACAGAGGTCGGTCGTTGAATGAAATAGCGAAACATGGGCTGAATTTATGTTGTTATATCTTTAATCATCATTCCTGACTATCACCGGCGCATCGTGAGCCAGATTTATATTTCCTTCATAAATGATATGATCGCCTTCGTTCAAACCCTCCGTAATCACATAACTGTCTGAATTTTCCTGTGCCGTCTGTACATACACCCATTCGGCTCTGTCGCCGTTAGTCCTGAATACGACCTTTTTGTTAGTCCGAAGTACAAGAGCGGACTTGGGGATGACCAGTTGCCTGCCAAGCAAAAGCTGTACCCTGATTCTCACGTTCATACCTTCGTAAAATTTATTATCCCTGTTGTTTATGGTAGCTTTCACCCGCACCATTCCGTTTTTGTCTATCATGGGATTGATTTCCGATATATGACCTTCAACCTTGTAGGAAGACAACGAAAACGGCGAGAC
>JAISSE010000308.1 GCA_031273285.1 Prevotellaceae bacterium | reverse complement strand
AATGTATGAATATATAAAAGGAGAAATGGTTTTACTGACGCCGACATATGCGGTTCTGGATGTGCAGGGCATTGGTTACAATATACTTATATCGCTCCAGACATACACGCGACTTGCGGATGCCGCGACGGCGAAACTGCATATTCATCAGGTTGTTCGTGAAGATGCGAATCTGCTTTACGGCTTTTGCGACGAAGATGAACGTCAGATTTTCCGTTTGCTCATAAATGTCAACGGCGTAGGTCCGAACACAGCCTTGATGATGCTTTCGTCCCTGTCGTCCGACGAAATCAGGGCGGCGATACTCAAGGAGGATATCAATACATTGAAGAGTGTCAAGGGCATAGGGCTTAAAACAGCCCAGCGAATAGTTGTCGATTTGAGGGACAAGATTACGACCTCCGGCGCAAGCGCCGATTTGTTCTCCAAACTTGCGGCAGGCGGCAAACAGAAAAACGAAGCGCTGTCGGCGCTGATAGCCCTGGGTTTCGCCAAGGCGCCCGCCGAAAAAGTACTGGACAAATTATCGACACAGACAAAAGATTATACTGTTGAAGAATTGATCAAGGCAGCCTTGAAACAGATGTAACACTGTAGGTTAATAACATTAATTGTATGTTTAAAAAAAGTACCGGACAATTATCACGATTTTTTCTAATCATAACTTTTATAGTTACGGGTTTTGCGATGTCGGCTCAAGACCGGTCGTCCGACAATTCCGCATATCTGTCCACGCCGAACTTCGACCGCGACGAAACAGTTGTATATGACCCCGATACAGACCGTTATCTGTACTATAAAAAAGGAGAAGAAAAAACGGGGATACCGTTCAAGATTCTCACCAAAGAGGAATACGACAGGGAAACCATAAGCAGGGCGATGAGCGATTCGTGGCTGCGAAAAAGGGAAGAAAGCGCCGGAACGGCGGACAGTCGCGGCGGACTTCTGCCTTCGTTAAGAAGAAGCGTGAACAGCAAGGCTTTCGAAAAAGTTTTCGGAGGCAACGACATCGTTGTCAATTTCAGCGGCAAGGTGGATGTGAAACTGGGCGTCAAATCGACCAGAATCAATAATCCGCTCACTCCACCGCCTTACAGGACAACCGTTTCGCCGAATTTCGAAGCGACATACAGGTTAAACCTGACGGGAAATATCGGCGAGCGGATAAAGCTGAATTTCTCCTTTGACCCCAATTCCACTTTCGATTTCGAAACAAATCTGAACATCGGTTACAAGGGCGGCGAGGATGATATTCTGCAAAATCTGGAACTGGGAAATATAAGCATGCCGATACGCAATTCGCTGATATCCGGCAGTCAGAGTTTATTCGGCGGTCGTGCGGATCTAAGGCTCGGAAAACTGGATATCACTCTGGTTGCATCCCAGCAAAGAGGTCAGTCCAAGACGATTAACATCAAAGGCGGCTCCCAGTCGAGAGAGTTTGAAATTGCAGCCGACGAATACCGTGCAAATCAGCACTTTTTTCTTTCGCACTATTTCCGCGACAATTACGAACGGGCGCTCTCTCAACGACCGCTGATAGTTTCGGGAGTTAATGTTACGAAAATAGAAGTCTGGGTTACAAACCGTACCAATGCCATCGACATGGCAAACAACAATCAGCGCAATATTGTCGCATTCATGGATTTGGCGGAATCTTCCAAAATGCACAACAATCTTCCCGAATTTTCCGCAAATCCCGGACAGTCATATCCTTCGAACAATACAAACAAGCTTTATCAGGAAATGACAAGCACCTACGATCTGCGCAATTTTTCACGGATTGCAGTCGCTCTCCAGCCTTTGTCGGTACGGAATTTCACTTCGGGCAAGGATTACGAAAAACTCGAACGCGCGCGAAAACTCAGTCCCGGAGAATTTGCCCTAAATCCGCAACTCGGATTTATTTCCCTCAACACGCCGCTCAAGGAAGACGAAATTCTGGCTGTGGCTTACGAATATACACTGAACGGACGCACTTTCAAAGTCGGCGAAATCTCCACTTCGGGAACGACAGGCTCCGACAGCACATTGATTCTGAAACTGATAAAGGGAACGATACTCACTCCCCGCCTCCCTACCTGGAATCTGATGATGAAAAATATATATTCGCTGAATGCCTTCGGCTTGCAACCGAACAATTTCGAATTGAACGTATTTTACGAAGACAGCGAACTCGGCACGTCCACGCCGTATATTTCCGCGGGACCGATAGACAAGCAGCCGCTAATCAGCGTACTGAACCTCGACAAAGTGAATATTAACGGAGACGCATACCCCGACGGGGTTTTCGATTTCGTGCAGGGAATAACGATAGATGCAAGCAAAGGACTGATAATCTTTCCCGTGCTTGAGCCTTTCGGACGCTTTCTGGAAAGTCAGTTCAAGGGCGACCCGGCAGCCTCGAAATATGTATTCAAGGAACTGTACGACTCTACTTTAATCAAGGCAAAGGAACTTGCCGAAAAAAACAAATTCCATCTCAAAGGTTTTTACGAAGCGTCGTCGCAGGGCGAGATTTATCTGGGCGCCACCAATGTAGCCCAAGGCTCCGTGGTGGTTACCGCCGGAGGTACCGTTCTGACGGAAGGTATTGATTATCAGGTGAACTATATGGCGGGAATAGTTACGATCATCAATCCGGGTTATCTTGAGTCCACTGTCCCGATAAGCATAAAGCTGGAAAACAGGGAGATGTATAACATGCAGACAAAGACCATGCTGGGCGTCAATACGGAATACAAGTTCAACGACAAATTCCTGATTGGAGGCACTTTGCTCTATCTGAACGAAAAGCCCATGACACAGAAAGTTGCCTACGGGGAAGAACCCATATCGAATGCAATCTGGGGATTGCATACTGCCTACAGTTCCGATTCCAAAGTATTGACCAATTTAATCAACAGTCTTCCGTTTGTAAATTCAAATGCCAAATCGTCAATAACTTTCAGCGCGGAAATGGCGAATCTTATCGCGGGGCAACCGAGAGGCATCAGAGGAAAAATATTCATCGACGATTTCGAAGGCTCCAAAAGCGCATCGGATGTGAAACATTTTCAGGCATGGAGTCTTGCAAGTGTTCCGCAGGGGCAGGAAGACCTGTTCCCCGAAGGGTCGAGACACAACGACCGCAGCGCGGGTTACAACAGAGCAAAGCTCGCCTGGTACTATACCGACCCCGAACTGTTGCGAAACTCTTCATCCACACCCGGATACTATGTGCAGGATCCCGCAAGGTATCAGGAGAATTTCTGGGTTTGCAACATCCCCGTGCGGGATATTTATCCGAACAGGCAGTTACCCGAAGGAACGCCATACGAATTGCAGATATTGAATCTCAACTACTATCCCAACGAAAGAGGTCCGTATAACTATGATTATGTGAATATCGACAACAACGGCTTTTTGCGGGAACCGCGGAAACGCTGGGCGGGAATAATGAGGTCGCTACAGATAACGGATTTGGAATCCGTCAATTACGATTATATCGAATTTTGGCTGATGGATCCATTCACCTATCATCCCAATTCCCGTGGCGGTGATTTTTACATAAATCTCGGAACCGTCTCGGAAGACATTTTACGCGACGGCTATAAGGCGCATGAACAGGGTATTCCGTATCCCTACGACACAACAGGAATGATAAGAACCGAATGGGGATATATCCCCAAAAATTCGGCGCTGGTCAATACTTTCGACAACGACGTCAATTCCCGCATTGCCAAGGACATAGGTTTTGACGGGATGCGCAGCGAGCTGGAAACCATCTTTTTCGGCGATTTCATCCAAAACATACAGGGGATAATATCCAATCAGGCGGCGCGTGAAAAATTGCAGCACGACCCTTCGAGCGACGATTTCGTTTATTATCGCGACCCGATACACGACCAGCGACGTTCGACAATTATGGAAAGATACAAGGATTTCAACAATCCCGAAGGCAATTCCTCCAATTCCGACATAGGAAACAACAGTCAGGTTGCCACCGTAACACCTGATATGGAGGATATTAACAGAGACAATACCATGGAAGAAAACGAAAGTTATTTCCAGTATTACATACGCATGAAACCCGATATGCGGGTCGGAGAAAATTTTGTTTCGGATATCATCGTGAAAGACACTGTTTTCCCAAACTCCGGCAAACATACGACCCGCTGGTATCAGTTCAGGATTCCGCTTAACGGGTATCAAAAGGTTATCGGACCCATAAGCGACTTTAAATCCGTGAGATTCATGCGCATGTTTATGCGAAATTTCGAAGACACTACGGTCATGCGTTTTGCTTCGCTGGAACTCGTCCGCAGCGAGTGGCGAAAGTTCAACTACTCGCTTTTGCAGGGGCAGGAAGGCATAACTCAGCCCGAAACAGGCAATTCCGCGTTCGAGGTTTCCGTTGTGAATATCGAAGAAAGTTCGCAGAGAATCCCCGTAAACTACGTATTACCGCCTAATACCGACAGAGTTGTGGACGTCAATACCATACAGGAAAGAGAACTTAACGAACAGGCGTTGCAACTTGTTGTGAAAGATTTGGCTGACGGCGACGCAAGAGCTGTGTATAAAACGATTACGTATGATCTGAGACAATACCGGCGCCTGCAGATGGATGTACATGCCGAAGCTCTGACTACCGACATGAATCTGCAGGACGGCGATTTATCGTTATTCATGCGCGTGGGCAGCGATTTGCAGAATAATTATTACGAATACGAAATACCGCTGAAACTGACGGCGCACGGCTTTTATCCGGACAATCAAAGACTTGTGGTGTGGCCTGAAGAAAACATGCTCGACATCAATCTTTCCGACTTTACCGAACTGAAAGGATTCCGCAATGCCAACGGCGGCTCGGTCAGCGTTATGTACGAGCAGGTTAGAGGCAGTCACATTATCCGTGTAAAAGGAAATCCGAATCTGGGACACGTAAAAACCATGATGATCGGCATACGTAACCCGATAAAGAAAGACCTTGTGAGCGATATGGGTATATCCAAGTCGGGAGCAATATGGGTGAACGAGTTACGGCTTTCCGATTTCGAAAATAAAGGCGGATGGGCGGGAACAGCCAATCTGGGTTTCCGTTTAGCCGATTTCGGCAATATTTCCCTGTCGGGGAATGTCATAACGGCAGGCTTCGGCGGGCTGGAGCAGACGCAACAGGAGCGCAGTCAGGAAGATATCTACCGCTACGATATTTTGTCGAGTTTTGATTTCGGTCGTTTCTTTTCGCAGAAAATAGGTTTGAATATCCCTGTTTTCTTCGGATTTTCGGAACGTTTCGCCAATCCGATGTACGACCCGCTGTCGCCCGATATGAAATACAGGGACGCCATGAGCGCTCTGCTGACAAGCGCTCAGAGAGATTCGCTGAGAACCCTTGCGCAGGATTATACCAAGACAAAATCGTTTAATGTCAATAATATGCGCATAGCTCCAAAAGCCATCAGACAGGGCGGCATACTGAATATTTCCAATCTGACAATGAGCTTTGCCTACAACGAAACATATCAGCACAATGTGAATGTCGAACGGTATATGTTTAAGGAATATCGCGGCGGATTGGCATACGGATATTCCATCAATCCCCTTTATATCGAGCCGTTTAAAAAAATAGGATTTTTGAGTTCCCCGTGGTTTGCACTGATAAGGGATTTCAACTTTAACCTGATTCCCAATCAGTTTACGTTCTCAACCGATTTGTACCGAATGTATAACGAACGGCAAAACAGGAATATAGCCTATCCGGAAGCAAAATTGCCCTACTATTATGCGAAAGATTTCAGATGGACTCGTTCTTATGACCTCAGATGGAATCTGGCGCGCAGCCTGACTTTCACGTATTCCGCTTCGAACATTGCACGAATCGACGAGCCGGAAGGAATGGTTAACAGGCGATTGGACTACGAAGGATATGGACACTGGCGAGATTCCGTATGGTCGAATATTCTGAATCTGGGCAGGACGACCGATTTCAACCACAGACTGAATCTGTCGTGGCAGGCGCCGTTCAGCAAACTTAAACTCGTGGACTGGCTGTCGGGTACGGCAGCATACAACGGCGCGTTCAACTGGGTTGCCGCTCCGATACTGTCCCAAAACGATTTCGGATATGTCTACGAGCCGGGAAATACAATCTCCAACGGGCGAGACATCTCCGGAAATGTCGATGCCGATTTCAAAAAACTGTACAACAAATCCCGTTTCCTGCAATCGATAAACGATGAATTTGACGGCAGGAAAAAGCCCGAAATGATTGAGAAGACCTTCGAGTCGAGGGAATATAATTTAAGAGCCGGCGTCCGGCGTGTCGTAAATCACGGGCTTGGAACCGAAGATATAACGATAGCCGTTGTCAATGAGAGCGGTACGACAGTTGCAGCCACATCAGAAACTCTGGATAAAAACAGAGTAGCCGTGCAGATTGCCTCGGACGCAAAGGTGAAAGTCATGGTGAAGGGCAAGGTTCCGAAAAAGGACGGAGCCGGCACGTATTCGGCTAAATTACTGACCCGCATGATGATGATGGTTCGTTCGGGGTCGATAAAATACGACCGGCGGGAACAGTCGATTTTACCCGGTTTCATGGGTACTCCGAAAGTGATAGGACTGAACGATTTCAATGGAAATCTTGCGCCGGGGCTGCATTTTGTTATGGGAGGACAGGCGACCGACTTCCTGCTCAGAGCAAAGTCATACGGCTGGCTGACAAACGATTCGACTATGATAAATCCTTACGTGATGCAGAAATCGACCGACTTGAACCTGCGTATGACAGTGGAACCGATAAGAGATTTGCAGATAACTCTGACGGGTTCGCGAAATGAACGTAAAGACCTCACAACTTACGATATAACTTCCGGCGCGGGAGTTACTCAGGCAATTGGAAGTTTCAGCATCTCGGTAATAACTCTGAAAACGGCATTCCAAAAATCCAGAATCGGAAAAAACTATCAGTCCGACGCTTTCGACCGTTTCAACAGCTACCGACAGGATGTTGCATGGAGGTTTGCACGTGAAAGACAGAACAATTCGGGCGGAAGTTACAACCCCGGCGGCGGAGAATTTCCGCTCGGATACGGCAAATTGTCTCAGGAGGCTTTGATTCCGGCGTTTAGAGCCGCCTATACCGGACAGTCGGCGGGAAAAGTCTCGCTGGGTAATTTCTGGAACATGCCGCTGCCAAACTGGACAATCAGATATTCGGGATTTTCGCGGGCGGAATTTTTCAAACGCTATTTCAAAAGCGGAAGTATCGAACACGCATACAGTTCGATATATACCGTCAACGCATATGACTGGAACGACGAATTTTCGGCAGACCATTACGGTTACAGCTGGGTACAAAACAATCTCGGAGATTATATTCCGCGAAACAATATAATGAATATAAGTATTGTAGAGCGGTTCAATCCCTTGATTCGGATCAATCTCTCATGGCAAAACGACCTGACAACAAGTTTCGGTATTACCAGAAACAGAACTCTGGGTCTAAGTCTGTCAAATTATCAGGTACTTGAAATGGTGGACGTTACATACAGAGGCGATATATCGTATTTCTTCAAAAAAGTCCCCCTGATATTCAAATTCGGAGAAGACCGTCAGAAAAAAGTGGATACCGACCTGAAACTGACCGCCGGGTTCGAGTACGGCAACAACCGGACTTTTATCCGCAGTCTTGAGGAAACGGAACAGGTTACTCAACTGTCGGCGGGAAACAGGAGGACTGCGATAAGAGTAGGCGCCGATTATACTCTTTACAAGGGTATTACACTGAAGGGCTTCTACAATTATGACGTCAATATGCCCTGGGTATCGGCGATTTCGAGGTCGGAAACTTATTTCGGATTCGGATTAAGCGTATTATTATCAAACTAAAATACAATCAATATGGAACAGGTTACAGACAAATTTCTTCGCTATGTTTCTTACGACACGCAGTCGGATGATTCAAGCAACTTGCAACCAAGCACCGACAAACAGTTAGTCCTGCTGAATCTGCTTGTCGATGAACTGAAAGCGCTCGGCGTTTCCGACGCAAACATTGACCGGTACGGCTATGTAACGGCAACTATTCCGTCGAATACCGACCGAAAAACGCCGACAGTGGGTTTTCTGGCTCATGTGGACACTTCGCCCGACATGTCGGGAGAGAATGTTAATCCGCAAATTATAAGCAACTACGACGGCGGCGATATTGTCCTGAACAGGGAACTGAATGTGCGCCTCAACGTTGCCGATTTCCCGGAAATGAAAGCCTACAAGGGGCAGACGCTGATAACTACCGACGGCACAACGCTTCTCGGAGCCGACGACAAAGCCGGCGTCGCGGAAATAATGTGGGTTGCGCAGTATCTGCAAACGCATCCGGAATTTAAACACGGTACCGTCAAAATCGGTTTTACTCCCGATGAAGAAATAGGACGGGGAGTCAATAAGTTCGATGTGGAGAAATTCGGAGCGGATTATGCCTACACTTTCGACGGCGGTCAAATCGGTGAACTGGAATTTGAGAATTTCAATGCGGCGTCGGCACGGATAATAGTGCAGGGCAGGAATATACATCCGGGTTATGCCAAGAACAGGATGCTGAACGCTATCCTTATAGCAATGGAACTGAACGCTCTCCTCCCGCCCGAACAGCGTCCCGAACATACTTCGGACTACGAGGGGTTCTATCATGCCGTAAAAATCGAGGGAGACGTCGAAAGGGCAGAATTACAGTATATAATACGAGACCACGACCTTAACAAATTAGAGCAGAAGAAGGCATATCTGCAAAGCTGTGCCGAACTGCTCGGCAAAAAATACGGCGAAAATGTCATCCGTCTTTCCATGTGCAACCAGTACTACAATATGCGCGAAAAGATAGAGCCGCATTTTCATATCATCGACGTCGCCCGCAAAGCGATGGAAAAAGCGGGCGTTACGCCTGTCATCAAACCCGTCAGAGGCGGCACCGACGGAGCGCGACTGTCGTACATGGGACTGCCCTGTCCCAATATCTTCGCCGGCGGACATAATTTCCACGGAAAATACGAGTTTATACCTGTCGAATCAATGGAAAAAGCCTGCGAGGTGATGCTGAATATCATAGAAGTGCAGTGAATAGTG
>JAISSE010000303.1 GCA_031273285.1 Prevotellaceae bacterium | reverse complement strand
TTTTTCAGCGCCTGCGCCATTTTCGAGGCAAACACAAAGTCATTCAGTTCCTTATTATCCGAATACAGAATTTCGTCCTTACTTCCTTCCCACCATTTGCTGCCATCGTAAATGAAGACAATTTTATCGCCGATTCCCATTACGGAATTCATATCGTGGGTGTTTATTATGGTTGTGATTTGATATTCTTCCGTTATTTCTTTTATCAAATCGTCGATAAGTATTGATGTTCTGGGGTCTAAGCCGGAATTGGGCTCGTCGCAAAGCAGATATTCGGGATTTAGAGCGATGGCTCTTGCGATAGCGACCCGTTTTTGCATGCCTCCGCTTATTTCCGACGGATACAAATCGTTTGCATTGAGAATATTTACTCTTTTAAGACAAAAATTCGCCCGTTCGATACGTTCGTCTTTTGTCATATCGGTAAACATTTCCATCGGAAACATCACATTACGAATTACCGTTGCAAAATCGAACAAAGCGCTGCCCTGAAACAGCATTCCTATTTTCTGGCGCAGTTTCTTCTTGTCGCCGAAATTCAAAGTGTCAAAGCGCGTATCTCCATACCATATTTCACCCGAAGTGATGTCGTGCAGCCCCACAATTGATTTAAGAAGAACGGTTTTCCCCGATCCGCTTTGACCTATGATAAGATTTGTCTTGCCTACATCGAACACTGCCGAAATGTCGTGAAGTATTTCTTTTTGTCCGAACGATTTGTACACATTTTTTATTTCAATCATGTGAGCATCAATTGAGTTAAGATTAAATTAAACAACAGAATGAATACGCAGCTTGTAACTATGGAACGGGTTCCCGACCTGCCTACATCCAGAGAACCTCCTCTTGCATAATAGCCGTAAAATGCAGGTATGGTGGTTATTATCAGGCTGAATACCATCATTTTCACTATCCCGTATGTAACATAAAACGGAATGAAATATATCTGTATTCCCTGAATAAAATTGGAGAGCATAATTATTTGAGTAACAATGACAATAAATGCTCCGCCGAGAATACCTACAAACATGCTCAGAATCGAAAGCAAAGGATTGAATATGACGGCGGCAATGACTTTCGGCAAAATAAGGTAATTCGCCGAATTGACTCCCATCATTTCCATGGCGTCAATCTGTTCCGTGATTCTCATGCTGCCTATTTCCGATGCAATGTTGGAGCCTATTTTTCCGGCAAGAATCAGGGCTATCACTGTGGAACTGAATTCCAGCAGAATGGAGTCGCGGGATACCAGACCTATGTAAAATTTCGGCAGCAGGGGATTTTCAAAGTTCAGAGCAGTCTGGATGGTTATCACTGCTCCCATGAAAAACGATATGATGGAAACGATTGAAATGGAACTTAATCCGAGTTTGTCCATTTCGCTCCATATCTGTTTGACAAATATACGGGGTTTATCCGGCAAAACGAATACTTTTCTCATCAAGAGAAAATACCGTCCGGCTAAAATGAATGACTGCTTTATCATCTTGTTTCAAATATCATTCCGAAAGAAAAGATTTAACCTGCCGATACACATTTTCTCCGGTGAATCCGAATTTTTGATTCAGCACTTCGTAGGGAGCGGAGTAACCGAAAGAATTTAAGCCCCATACCCTGCCGTGTTTCCCCGCCAGACCCTCCAGAGTAACGGACAATCCGGCAGTCAGCCCGAAAACTTTTTTTCCGGGGATAATCACGGAATCCTGATATTCCTGCGATTGACTGCGGAACAGACCTTCGGAAGGCGCCGAAACGATACGGACTTTAACTCCGTCGTTTCTTAGCAAAGCCGCTCCTTCGACCAGTGTGGAAACTTCCGACCCCGAAGCCAGCATAATAATATCGGCATCGCCGTCGTCGAGCACGGTATAAGCTCCCTTTTCCGCCTGCAGGGCATCGTCGTAACGATTTCCGACGGAAGGAATGTCGGCGATATTCTGGCGCGAAAGTATCAGAGCGGTAGGCGTTTTCGTATTCTCTACGGCTAATTTCCATGCAACGGTGGTTTCGTTTACATCCGCCGGACGCAAAACCAGCATGGAATTTTCGCCCTTATGGTTTTTGAGTTTTTCCATGAGACGTATTTGCGCCTCCTGCTCAACCGGTTCGTGGGTAGGACCATCTTCGCCGACACGGAAAGCATCGTGCGTCCAGATAAATTTCACGGGAACGCCCATCAGCGCAGCCATGCGAACTGCCGGTTTCATGTAATCGGAGAAAACAAAGAACGTTCCGCAGGCGGGGATTACACCGCCGTAAAGTCCTGTGCCAATGCATATACATGCCATGGTCAGTTCCGAAACTCCGACCTGAAGGAAAGCACCCGAAAAATCGCCTCTCGCAATGGCTTTCGTATGTTTCAGAAATCCGTCGGTCTTGTCGGAATTCGAAAGGTCGGCGGAGGAAACAATCATATTTTCGACCTGTTGCGCCAAAACGCCGAGAACAGTCGCCGAAGCTGCACGTGTAGCCTGATTCGGTTTCTGACAAATAGCCGCCCAGTCTATTTCGGGAACTTCTTTCGAAAACCATTTTTTACGTTTCGCCTCAAGTTCGGGATATTCCTTTGCCCAAACCGCCTCACGCGCATGCAATTCGTCCGTTATTTTTATCAGTTCCCTTCGTCTGTTTTCGTACAGTTCGGCGACATCGGGGAAAATTGCGAAAGGATTTTGAGGGTCGCCGCCCAGATTTTTTACGGTATTTTCAATTGATACACCCGCCGCGCTCAGTGGCTGTCCGTGAGTACTGCACTGATTTTCGAACGATTTGCCGTCGGCTGCAAGCGCTCCCTTACCCATAACGGTATTGCCGATAATCAGCGAGGGACGTTCTTTTTCGTCGAGTGCATTCCGCAGAGCGGCACGTATTTCCGCGGCGTCATTACCGTTAATCGTTTCGACGCGCCAACCCCACGACCCGTATTTTTTTGCAACATCTTCGCTTGTTACATCAACGGTGTTCGTGGACAACTGTATGCCGTTCGAATCGTAAAACATGACGAGATTGTTCAATCCCAGATGTCCCGCAATACGTCCTGCTCCCTGGGAGATTTCTTCCTGAATGCCACCGTCCGAAATAAAAGCATATATTTTTTGCGCTGACTGCCTTTTCAGTCTGGCATCAAGAAATTTAGCCGCCACGGCAGCTCCGACGGCATAGGTATGTCCCTGTCCAAGAGGTCCGGAAGTATTTTCGATACCTCTTTCCACGTCAAGTTCGGGATGCCCCGATGTGCAGGAACCCCACTGCCTGAAGCCTTTCAGGTCGTCCATGGAATATTTGCCGGCAAGAGCCAGTACCGAATAAATCATGGCGGACATGTGTCCGGGGTCGAGGAAAAACCTGTCGCGACCTTCCCAAAAAGGATTACGGGGGTCATAAACAAGAAATTCGCTGTAGAGCACGTTCAAAAAATCGGCTCCTCCCATTGCGCCTCCGGGATGTCCCGATTTGGCTTTTTCCACCATCGCCGCGATAAGTATTCTTGTGTTATCGGCAGCCCGTTTCAATAAATTTACGTCGTTCATGAGTATATTTTCGTTTTTATAAAATGGTGTCAAAACATTCGCATCATTTCCGTATTTTTCTGTTTTTATGCGTGTTAATGTCTG
>JAISSE010000214.1 GCA_031273285.1 Prevotellaceae bacterium | reverse complement strand
AACGGGCGTAGAGTTTGCCCCCACTTTTACGGTTATATTCGTGGCATCGTCCAGCGCCAGAATAACCACTTTATCGTTGTCGGAAGGACTGATGTTCCAGATAAAAAAGTTTTTCCCCGCCGTATTTGCAGGCCACATCTGTTCAAAATTAACGTCGCATCCTCCGTTCGGGTCTTGTTTGCCGCAATCGACCATGCTGAAAACGGCGACATTATAATTCGATTCCACGGTATATCCGGTTAAATTTATGCTTGGGGCGCTGCCGTTAGCGGCGGATTCTACATAACAGTAAACCTCTCCGGCAGACAGCGAAGCGCTGCTTACAGTCGTTCCCGCCGAATTTTTAATCGTAACAACGGTATTGTTTGCAGTCGCTACAACTGCAATCCTCGCAATCCTCGCAATACTGTTATCGGTATCGTGCGAAATAACGGTGTAATCGTTCCCCAAATTCGATACCGGCAGCACGGTTGTTGCGTCGGTTGACAGGGATGCCAGATTAATTGCATAAAGACTTATATTCTCGGTCGCCGTAACTCTGATTCCCTTATCCATAACTGTCGACGATAAGGTAGTTGAAATGTAACATTTCGTCAAATCAACCGTTTTCTCGTATGTTCCGGGAGTATATTGCACGTTATTGTCAATATAAGTCCCGTCCTTATATTGAGCCGTAATATAACATGTTTTCGTAACAACGTAACGAATCTTGCATGTCGGGGGATATGCATTCTTCCCGAAAACAAGGTAAAAATCCCTTCCTTCCGTTGCGCTGTTTTGAGCGTAACCGCCAAATGACGAGATACACAAAAGAACTGCGGCTATTGCCGCTTTTATACATTTGTTTTGTAAATAATTTAAACTCATAGAGAGCACAATTTAAAAAATTAAAAATTAAAAATGTCCGGTTAATTGAAACTTGAAAATTATGGGTACTGCGACAAATACACAATTGCCGCGGAGACATGGCATGACACGTCTCTACAATTACGGCAGGTACAGCGAGCACTGACAGGTTTCCAAACCCTGTCAGGGTTGATTACCTGTTAATCCCGCAAATCCTGTTAATCTTGCAAAAAATTCTCAGCACCGCGTCCGTTTTTAACGGAACAACGGCTTTATCCGGGTAAAAAATATCGGATAACGACAAATTTTTGACGTTTTTAGAGTTTTCAACACACATGTTTAACCTCTTATTTCAATCTGTTTCAACCACTTAACTGTCCGAATCAATTTCGAATCGGGATGCAAAGATAGTTAAAATTTTAATTCCCCAAAAATTTCTGAAGATTTTTTTGTTAAAATTTGTTTTTACAGGATTAACGGGATTGGCAGGATTAACAGGATTGGCACTTATGCGCAGATTTGCCGTAGAGACGCGGCGTGCCACGTCTCTACGGCAACAGCGATAAACACATAAAAGACACGGCAAGAGACGCGGCACGACACGTCTCTGCATGTCGCGGCAGGCGCAAACACACAATTACGCAGGAATTGCCATCTCGATAACCCCGTGGCAGGCGAAGCAATGTCTCTTTTAAGTCGGGAATCGGATATTATTCCGTTTTTCCCACCATTTTGGAAGGGTCAACCCAGAGGTCGAACTCTTCCGCCGTCAGGTAGCCGAGTTTTATCGCTGTTTCTTTCAGTGTTGAACCCTCGCGATGAGCTGTTTGAGCTATTTCGGCAGCTTTGTAGTAGCCTATTTTGGTATTCAAAGCCGTAACGAGCATCAGGCTGTTGTTGAGATGTCTGTCGATATTTGCATGTAACGGTTCTATTCCTTCCGCGCACCTGTCGTTGAAACTCACGCATCCTTCGCCGATCAGACGGGCGCTGTGGATAAAATTGTAGATTATCACGGGTTTGAACACGTTGAGTTCGAAATGTCCCGTTGCTCCTCCCACATTTATGGCAACGTCGTTTCCGAGCGTTTGGGCGGCAATCATTGTCAATGCCTCGCATTGAGTAGGATTCACCTTGCCCGGCATGATCGAAGACCCCGGTTCGTTGTCGGGAATCGAAATTTCGCCGATACCCGAACGCGGTCCGGAACTCAGGATACGGACGTCGTTTGCAATCTTCATAAGACTGACAGCTACGGTTTTCAACGCTCCGTGAGCCTCTACGACAGCATCGTGGGCTGCCAGCGCTTCGAATTTGTTTTCGGCGGTAACAAAAGGCAGTCCGGTAAGTTTGGCGATATTTCCGGCAACCGACTGTGCGTATCCTTCGGGAGTATTTATACCCGTACCGACGGCGGTACCGCCCAGAGCCAGCTCGGCAAGATGCGGCAGGGCATTGTTTATGGCTTTCAGCCCGTGAGTCAGCTGCGACACATAACCGCTAAATTCCTGACCCAAAGTCAGAGGCGTTGCATCCATAAAATGCGTTCTTCCGATTTTGACGACATTCATAAACGCCCTGCTTTTGGCGGCTAAAGTATCCCTCAGTTTTTCTATTCCGGGGATGGTAACATCGACCAGAAGTTTGTAGGCTGCAATATGCATAGCCGTCGGGAATGTGTCGTTCGACGACTGCGATTTGTTCACGTCGTCGTTCGGATGCAGAAATTTCACCTTGTCGGTCAGCAGTCCGCCCTTGAGAACATGCCCGCGATAGGCGATAACCTCGTTGCAGTTCATGTTGCTCTGGGTGCCGCTGCCTGTCTGCCAGACCACCAGAGGGAACTGGTCGTCCAGCCGGTGGTCCAGAATCTCGTCGCAAACACGGGCTATCAGCTCCGCTTTTTCCTGCGAAATCACTCCAAGTTCGAGATTGGTCAGGGCGGCAGCCTTTTTGAGATAGGCAAAACCCTCGATTATCTCCTTCGGCATACGGTTAATATCCCTTGTGATTTTAAAATTTTCGATACTTCTCTGGGTTTGAGCGCCCCAGTACACATTGGCGGGAACCTTTACCTCGCCCATCGTGTCTTTTTCTATTCTAAATTCCATATTTTGAATTAATTGTTATTTAACATAAACTGCCAGCCCCTTCAGGTAATTTCCTTCGGGATGATATATATTTACCGGATGGTCGGCAGGTTGATTCAGATAGTGAAGGATGCTCGCCTGACGTCCGGTTATTGCGGCAGCGGAAAACACCGCCTCCGAAAACTGTTGTTTGCCGACAGCCTGCGAACAGCTGAAAGTGAATAATATTCCTCCGGGGTTAAGCCTCTCCATTGCTTTGGCGTTTAGCCGCTTGTATGCCTGAAGCGCATTCCTGACCGCATTGCGGTGTTTAGCAAAAGCCGGAGGGTCAAGGATTATCAGATCGTAATTATCTTCGGTTGTTTTCAGATAGTCGAAGACATCCGAAACCGTTCCCCTGTGACTGGCGGTATTGCCAAAGTTAAGCTCGATATTCCTGTTTGCCAGAGCAACAGCTTTGGTCGAACTGTCCACCGAATCCGTTTTTGCCGCTCCTCCCTTCATTGCATACACCGAAAAAGCCCCCGTATAGCAGAACAGATTCAAAACCGCAGCCCCCTGCGAATATCGCTGCAACAGCAGACGGTTCTCGCGCTGGTCGATAAAAAAACCTGTTTTTTGACCTTCTTCAGGATTGATTTCAAAGCGGTTTCCATATTCGGAAACGGTTACCGGCAGTTCTCTCCCTCCCGACAGCCATCCGTCTTCGGCTGTGTATTCGCCTTCCGGCAATGTCGATGAACTTTTATTGTACACGTGTTTAATGTTTTCGCAAACATCCGTCAATGCTTTTGCAATCAGTTTTCCCGACTTTCCCATTCCCACGGAGTGAGCCTGCACGACGGCGGTATCTCCGTATATATCAACGACCAGTCCCGACAGCAAATCGCCTTCGCCGTGCACCAGCCTGTACATATCGCCCGGTTTATCCGCAAAAGCGGAGAGAACGTATTTTTTACGCAGCCGGTATGCTTCGGATATTCTGTTTTTGAAAAATTGTCCGTTAATTTCCTCATCGACAAATGTCAGTATCCTGACGGCAATAGACCCCGGCTCATAGTGTCCCCTGCATAAAAACTCGCCTTTCGACGAATATACGGCAACAGTATCTCCTTCGCTCACGCCGGAATCCATGCGTTTTACGGCTCCGGAAAATATCCAGGGATGGAAACGTTTTATCGAATCCTCCCGCCCGTGTCCAAGATATATTTTTTTGTCCGTCATCTGAAATTTCGTTCTGCCCTGCTGAGGTCGCGTTTAATGTCTTTTTCCTTGATTGATTCCCGTTTATCGTACGATTTCTTTCCGCGCGCAAGTCCGATGACTAATTTCGTGTAACCCTTTTCGGAAATGTAGAGTTTCGACGCAATGATTGTCAATCCCTTTTCTTTTGTTTTTTTGTACAGTTTGTTCAGTTCCTTTCGGGTTAAGAGCAGTTTGCGTTCCCGTCGGGGGTCATGATTGTTCAGATTCCCCCACCAGTATTCCGAAATATGAAGCCCCCTGATATATAATTCGTTTCCCGAAAAAAAGCAGTACGAATCAACAAGGCTCGCTTTCCCTGCCCTGATGGATTTTATTTCCGTACCCGCAAGCACTATTCCCGCGGTATATTTTTCGAGAAATTCGTAGTCGAATTCTGCCCGTTTATTCTTTATCACAATGTTACCCTTTCTGTTCATGCGAATCGAAATTGAGCCGCAAAGGTAATATTATTCTGCGAATTTATCAAAAAAACTCCGAAG
>JAISSE010000159.1 GCA_031273285.1 Prevotellaceae bacterium | reverse complement strand
GAAAACCGCAAAGCCGTATATGATATTTATTGTAAAAGCGATAGCGGAAAATATTTTATAGTGGAGATGCAAGCCTCTCCACAACCGAATTTTGCGGAAAGAGAGTTGTTTTATGCAAGCTACTCGATACTTGGTCAGGCACCGAAAGGGAAAGTAAAAAAGAAAAACAAAAAGGGCGAGGATACGGAAATGCCATGGGATTATTCTATCGCGGGAGTGTATATAATAGGGATCCTGAATTTTATTCTTTTCGATGAAAAAACCGCTGAAAATATTGTTATAGAGCATATTCAGCTGGTCAGACAAAAGGCGGGCATAGCGCTTATCGACAAATTCGGACTTGTAACGATAGAATTGCCGAAATTCGGGAAAACGAAGGAAGAATTGAAAAGTACGGAGGATAAATGGCTGTATTCACTGAAAAACATGGAAAATTTGCCGGAATATCCGGCAGAGATGCATGAAGATATTTTTAAACAGTTATATAAAAAAGCGAGAATAAACGATTTAACGGATAAGGAGATGGAAGCATATCGACAAAGCGTATCGGAATACGATGATGTAATTCTTGCCGTCAATTATGCGGAAAGCAGAGGTATTGAAATCGGCGAGAAACGGGGTATCAAAATCGGTGAAAAACGGGGTATTAAAATCGGCGAGAAACGAGGCAGTGAAACGGAACAGATTAAATTTGTTCGAAACTGTTATAAACATGGTATGAAGATTGAAGAAATCGCCGAACTTACCGACCTCACAACGGAGCAGGTATCTGCCGTTTTAACAAGTTGATGCGTAACT
This sequence comes from Prevotellaceae bacterium, assembly GCA_031273285.1. Taxonomy (GTDB): domain Bacteria; phylum Bacteroidota; class Bacteroidia; order Bacteroidales; family UBA932; genus JAIRLF01. Next base: position 3,810 of record JAISSE010000159.1, on the reverse strand, counting down.
GAATCCGCAAGTCAATATGTTCATTGGCAACGCTGTTTGCGGTGTGTAACGACAATTTGCGGATTCGGGATTATATTGAAAGTTAATTTATTGATTGTATGAAAGGAATAGTACTCGCCGGCGGTTCCGGCACACGGCTTTATCCTATAACGAAAGGAGTATCGAAACAGATATTGCCCATATACGATAAGCCTATGATTTATTATCCCATATCGGTTTTGATGCTGGCAGGTATCAGGGAGATATTGATAATTTCCACACCGTATGATTTACCGATGTTTAAGCGTTTGCTGGGCGACGGAAGCGATTATGGCGTAGATTTTGAGTATGCCGAACAGCCCTCGCCCGACGGTCTGGCACAGGCGTTTATAATCGGCGAAAAATTTATTGGCAATGATTCTGCCTGTTTGGTTTTGGGCGACAATATTTTCTACGGGCAAAGTTTTTCCAGAATGTTGAAAGAAGCCGTTGATATGGCTGAAACACAGGCTAAAGCTACGGTATTCGGATATTACGTAACCGACCCTCAGCGATATGGAGTGGCGGAATTTGATGAAAACGGGAATGTGCTTAGCATTGAGGAAAAACCGCAAAATCCGAAATCGAACTATGCCGTGGTAGGGCTTTATTTTTATCCCAACAAAGTGATCGAAATAGCAAAAAACATCAAACCGTCGGCACGGGGAGAATTGGAGATAACCACTGTTAATCAGGAGTTTTTGAAAAAGCAAAGTCTGAAAGTGGCGCTTCTGGGACGCGGATTCGCATGGCTGGACACCGGTACCCACGATTCGTTGTCCGAAGCCGGTACGTTTGTCGAAGTAATCGAAAAACGCCAGGGATTGAAAATTGCCTGTCTTGAGGAGATTGCATACAGTCAGGGATGGATTGCGAGCGAACAGTTGCTGAAACTTGCCGAGCCGATGAAAAAAAATCCATATGGGCAATATTTGTTGAATCTTGTTAAATGATAAATAGATAGCATGAAAAGAAATATACTGATCACAGGAGGAGCCGGATTTATCGGTTCCCATGTTGTGCGGTTGTTTGTAAATAAATATCCGGAATACAACATTATTAATCTTGATAAATTGACATACGCAGGGAATCTGGCAAATCTTAAAGATGTTGAAAATAAATCCAATTACGTCTTTGTAAAGGCTGATATTTGCGATTTTCCCGCAATCCTGTCAATATTCGAAAAATACAATATCGACGGAGTAATCCATCTTGCCGCCGAAAGCCATGTGGACAGGTCGATTAAAGACCCGTTTCTGTTTGCGCAAACCAATGTAATCGGCACATTATCATTACTGCAGGCGGCAAAGGCAGCTTGGGAAAAATCCGGCGGCGACAATAAACTGTTCTACCACATTTCCACCGATGAAGTATACGGTTCATTGGGCAGCGAAGGGTTTTTCACCGAAGAAACTCCCTACGACCCTCATTCGCCCTACTCCGCATCGAAAGCATCATCAGATCATTTTGTTAAAGCGTTTCACGATACATACGGTTTGTCGACAATTATCTCGAACTGCTCGAACAATTATGGACCATATCAGTTTCCTGAAAAATTGATACCTCTGTTTATCAACAATATCCGCAACAACAAGCCGTTGCCGGTATACGGGAAGGGGGAAAATGTGCGTGACTGGCTGTATGTTATTGACCATGCGAGAGCTATTGATGTTATTTTTCACAGGGGCTTGCCCGGCGAAACCTACAACATCGGCGGATTCAACGAATGGAAAAATATCGACCTCATACGAGTAATGATTAGGGTAACCGATAAACTTTTGGGCAGGAAAGAAGGAGAATCGGAAAAATTGATAACATACGTTACCGACCGTGCCGGACACGATTTGCGTTATGCAATAGATTCGAGTAAGTTAAAGACCAGATTGGCATGGGAACCTTCGTTGCAGTTCGAAGAAGGAATAGAAAAAACCGTTCAATGGTATCTGGATAATCAGGAGTGGCTGGACAGTGTAACAAGCGGAGCATATCAGGAATATTACGAAAAGATGTATTCCGTATGATTTTTTTTGCACAAAGTTATTGGTGAATCGACAGATAATCAAAACTATTGAACTTCTTGCCCCCGCCAAAAACAGGGAATCCGGCGAAGCGGCAATCAATCACGGCGCTGATGCCGTGTATATCGGCGGAAATAAATTCGGCGCTCGCGAGACGGCAGGGAACAGTCTGTCCGACATTGAGCAGTTGTGCGGATATGCCCGCAAATATTTTGCAAAGGTTTATCTAACACTGAATACCATACTGTATGACAACGAACTTGAGCAGGCACGGGAAATGGTTGTCCGGGCATATAATGTCGGATGCGACGCCGTCATTGTGCAGGATATGGCATTGCTCGAAATGGATTTGCCGCCGATTCCGTTATTTGCATCAACCCAGACGGATAATTATTTACCCGAAAAGGTGAAATTTCTGCAAGATATTGGTTTCAAGCGGGTGATACTTGCACGCGAACTGTCGCTGAAACAAATTGCGGAAATAAGAAAATCGACTGCAATAGAACTTGAATCTTTCGTACACGGTTCTCTTTGCGTAAGTTATAGCGGACGCTGTTATCTGAGCGAAGTCCTTTCGAGCAGAAGCGCCAACAGAGGGACTTGCGCCCAATTGTGTCGCTTACCGTTTGATTTGTACAATGATAGAGGCGTGAAAATTGCAAAAGACAAACATCTTTTGTCTCTCAAAGACTTGAACATGTCCGGCTGTCTGGAAGATTTGATGGCTGCGGGCATTACGTCCTTTAAAATCGAAGGACGTTTGAAGGATATTTCATATGTAAAGAACATAACGGCGTATTACAGAAGCTGTATTGATAAAATACTCGATAAATCGGACAATTACGGAAAAGCATCCTCCGGGCAGGTGCATCTGTTTTTTAATCCCGACCCCGAAAGATCGTTTTCAAGAGGATTTACGACGTATTTTGCAAAGGACAGACAGCGGGGACTAAATGCAGGAACAGCCAAATCGTCAGGTAAATTTTGCGGGACGGTCGTTTCCGTTACCGGACGGTCGTTTGTAATAGACAACACCGATTCCCTTGCAAATGGCGATGGTATTTGTTTTTTCGATAATTCGGGGAAATTGTCGGGTACAAGGGTAAATTCGGTGAATGAAAACACAATCACACCCTTATCGATGAAAGATATATCGGCGGGAACGAAGATATTTCGCAACTCCGACCGTTTGTTCGACAAAAAACTTGCCGGGAAAAGCGCTGTCCGTAAAATACATGCGGATATATTTATCGAAGTCTCCGAAAAAAATATCCGTATAACGGCTAAAGACGAAGACGGAGTCAATGCGGAGATTTCCATTCCTCACTCAATGGAAAAAGCCCTGAACAAAAGTAAAATACGCAATACCGTAATCGAACAGTTCGGCAAAACGGGAGACGATATATTCGATTTTCAAATCAGCTGTCAGGATTGCGAATATTTTTTCCCTGTTTCATGTATTAACGCATGGCGCAGACAGTTAATACATGCTCTTGCCAGCGAAAGACAGAAGCGGTACAGGCGTAGGGAATCGAAAATTGTCCCTTCCGATATTTCGTATATTACTGATGAAATTGATTTTACCGCAAATGTTTCCAACAGTTTGGCAGAACAATTTTATCGAAGGCATGGCGTACGAAAAATTGAAAAAGCCGTCGAGACCGGAACTGTTCCCAAACGTTTGATGTACAATAAATACTGCATAAAATTCGAGCTTGGAATGTGTTCTCTCAAACAGGGCGCTCCAAAATCGGGCGATTTGTTTCTGTGCTAT
>JAISSE010000140.1 GCA_031273285.1 Prevotellaceae bacterium | reverse complement strand
AGTTCATCGTTTGCTTTGCATGTTGATTTTTTTCAGTAAATTTGCGGCATATTTTGGATTGGATTATGCAAAAAAATAGACCTATTTACCTTGTTCTGGAGGACGGAACAAAATTTGCGGGAACATCCTTTGGCAAAGATACTTTTGCCTCGGGAGAAGTCGTTTTCAACACTGCAATGGTCGGGTATCCCGAAAGCCTGACCGACCCTTCGTATCTCGGGCAGATTCTTGTTACAACATACCCGCTGATCGGCAATTACGGAGTTCCCGAAGACTCGATGAACGGAAATTTATCTCTTTTCTTCGAATCGGAAAAAATACAGGTTTCGGGGCTGGTTGTATCCGATTATTCGGACGAACACAGCCACTGGAATTCGACTCAAAGTCTCGGCAGCTGGCTCAGGGAATATAAAATACCGGCAATTCAGGGCATTGATACCCGCGAACTGACAAAAATACTTCGGGAAAAAGGCTCGATGAAAGGCATGATTACGGATAACCCCGACGACGAATCCGAACTGTATGACCCTTCGACGGAAAATCAGGTAGCTTTGGCAAGCTGCAGGGAGGTTATACGCTACGGCGGCGGCGACAGGCGTATCGTCCTGGTCGATTGCGGAGTGAAGCACAATATCATAAGATGTCTGCTGAAACGCAATCTCGAAGTGATAAGAGTGCCGTGGGATTATGATTTTTCCGCCATCGAGTATGACGGGCTTTTCATATCCAACGGACCCGGCGACCCCGCCCACTGCGGCATAACCATCGAAAGGCTGAAAAAGGCGCTCGACGGTGACAAGCCCGTTTTCGGAATATGCATGGGCAATCAGCTGCTGGGAATGGCTGCCGGCGCAAGGACATACAAGCTGAAGTACGGGCATCGAAGCCACAATCAGCCGGTTCGGATAGTCGGCACCGACAGATGTCTGATCACCGCACAAAATCACGGTTATGCCGTCGACCCTTCGGGACTGGGGAGCGACTGGGAAGAACTCTTTGTCAACATGAACGACGGCTCCAACGAAGGAATACGGCACAGGACAAAACCGTTTTTCTCGGCGCAGTTTCACCCCGAAGCGGCAAGCGGCGCTACGGACGCGGATTTTCTCTTCGACGATTTTGTGAAGCTGGTCGGAGAAAAATCATGATTGACCATCAGACGATAGAGAAAATAGTTGATGCCGCCGACATCGTGGATGTTATCGGCGACTTTGTTACTCTGCGCCGGCGCGGCGTGAATTTCATCGCCCGATGTCCTTTCCACGACGAAAAAACGCCTTCGTTCACGGTTTCGTCGGCAAAGGGTCTTTTCAAATGCTTTGGCTGCGGCAAGGCGGGTAACGTTGTGTCGTTCATCATGGAACACGAACGGCTGTCGTATGTGGAAGCAATCAAATATCTTGGAAAAAAATACGGCATCGAGGTTCGGGAAAAGGAACAGTCGGCGGAAGAAATTATCCGCAACAACGACCGCGAAAGCATGCTGATTGTCTCCGGTTTTGCCAATATTTTTTTCTCCGACACGCTGAACAACACCGACGAAGGCAGGGCTGTCGGGCTTTCGTATTTCAGGGAACGGGGATTTTCGAAAAAAATCATCGACAAGTTTCAACTCGGCTACAGCCCCGCAAAACGGACCGCGTTTTCCGAAGCGGCTCTTAAAGCCGGATACAGGGAGGAATTTCTTGTGAAAACCGGTCTGTCGATAAAAAGAGACGACGGCGCTCTGTTCGACAGATTCAGCGGACGGGTAATGTTCCCGATTCATTCGCTCAGCGGGCGGGTCATTGCTTTCGGAGGGCGGATTCTGCAAACGGACAAAAAAGCGGCGAAATATCTCAATTCGCCCGATTCCGACATTTATCTGAAAAGAAATGTCCTTTACGGGATATATTTTTCGAAACAGGCAATAAGCAAACTCGACAAATGCTATCTGGTCGAAGGATATACCGATGTAATATCGCTGTTTGCCTCCGGGGTGGAAAACGTTGTGGCTTCGTCGGGTACGTCGCTGACCGAAGAGCAGATTAAACTGATATCGCGGTTTTCCGAAAACGTAACCGTACTGTTCGACGGGGATGCCGCCGGCATCAAAGCCTCCATAAGAGGGATCGACATGCTGCTCAGGCACGGGCTGAAAGTCAAGGTCGTACTGCTTCCCGACGGCGAAGACCCCGATTCGTTTGCAAGAAAACACAACGCGGAAGAACTCCGCGGGTTTCTGGATTCGGCGGAACAGGATTTCCTCTCGTTCAAGGTGAATCTGCTGAGCGAAGGCGTCAACGACCCGATAAAAAAGGCGGAAATCATACACGAAATAGTCAATTCCATCTCGGTTATCCCCGATTTGATAACGCGGAACGTGTATATACAGAAATGCAGCAGAATCCTTGAGATAGAGGAAAAAATACTCAGTTCGGAAGTCGCCCGCAGCAGAAACAGACAGCTCGCTTCCGACAACGCCGAAAAACCGGTCGATAACGAACCGCCTCCCGTCGGGGAACTGCCGCCCATTCCGGCGTTTGTAAGCAATATTTTTTGTCAGGAGCAGGAAAAGGAACTCCTCATGTATATGCTGAAACACGGACGCGAAAATCTGTTCCGCACCGAAAACGAAGAGGGCGACGAAGTTATCTTTCATGTTGATGAATATATCATAAGAGATATTAAAAACGACGATCTGGAGTTCCAGAATCTGCAATACAAAAAACTGTTCGAGGAATATGAAAAACTGCTGGAAACGTCTCCCGACAGGGACACTCCGTCCATCATCCGGCATTTTATCCGGCACAGCGAGATAGATATATCGTCCGTGGCGGTATCTCTGCTGATGGACACGCACATGCAGGGAAACGAGAATTATACGGTAAGCAAAATCTGGAACGGAACAAACGCGGTAACGATAAACATGACACATGCCGTTCCCAAAGCCCTGGCTGCCTACAAATCGAAAATCCTGACAATCGCCATCTACAAACTTTCCGAACAGTTGAAAACCGAAAACGAAGACGAGGAACGTTTCAATATCCTGAAAAAAATAACACAGCTCAACGAACAAAAAAAATTCATCTCCAATTATCTCGACAGAGTGGTGATATTGTGATTACGGATTATTAAGAGGCTGCTTTGAAAGTAATTCGGCACGCAGATGACGCGGATTTCAGGGATTTGCGCAGATTATGATTTGTTTGATAATATGATGTTTATTTTAATCGGGTCTTTCAGTTATCTGCGTAAATCCTTAAAATCTCTACTACTAATGACGAGACTCATAGAACATTTTGTAATAGAGGGTGCATTTGACTGCGTCGAATTTACGTTTGGCTGCGCCGATTTTCAATTCGTAATTGAAGTTTCCCACCCCCACATCTTCCCTGTAAATAGAGGAGCGCGATATTATAATCTTCTGATTATCAAGTGTGAATTACATGACATTTCATAAGTCGTCACTGTTCTCATCTAACTGATTGATAGCGTTTAACAAAACATGCAGCCTTCTGTCCGATG
>JAISSE010000121.1 GCA_031273285.1 Prevotellaceae bacterium | reverse complement strand
CGAGCGAATTTAAGCACCAGAGTTCTTAGACCTCCGCCTTTGAAGTCGATTTTAGCTCTCACATCGTTTCCTTCGGTTGTGATTTCCACAATATGTCCGAATCCGAAACGCTCATGTTCCACCTTCGTACCGGGTTTCATGGCGGAGACATCAATATCTTCGTCCGGCGGAGACATTGTTTCCGGCTGCGGCATGTTCATCGGCTGCATATTCGTATTAGCCTGTTTTTTATGGATAGGATTGAAAAGAGGCTTGTCTTTCTGCTCCGAAAAATCTCCGGTGAGATTTGTCGACAGATATCCGCTGTCGATATCGAGCAAAAAACGGCTTGGGGATGATGAAGCCACATTTCCGTACCGGTATCTTGTCTGCGCATACGAAACCGTAGCCCTGACCGCCGCCCGTGTCAGCGCCACATAGAAAAGACGCCGTTCTTCTTCCATACCGTATTCCGCGTATATGACCTTGCTTCCCGGAAACAGTCCCTCTTCCATTCCGACAATATACACATAATCAAATTCGAGACCCTTTGCCGAATGTATTGTCATCAAGGTTACTTTATTGTCGTCTGTCTCCGAATCCCTGTCTATGTCGGTTATCAGCGAAACATTTTGCAGATAGTGAGTTATCACGGATCCGCTTTCCATGTTTTCGGGATTTTTCGTGTATTCTTTGATTCCGTTCAGCAGTTCTTCGACATTTTCGAGACGCGATACTCCGTCGGTGGTTTTGCCGGCTTTAAGGTCGGCCATCATTCCCGACTGCCTGATTATTGCCGATGCAAAATCGTAAGCGTTCTCAATGTTTGCTCTTATGATGAAAGATGCCATCAGATCCTTGAATTCGATGATTTTTTTGACGATATTTTCCTTGATGTCCTTAATCATCGACAGTTCGTTTATCGCATCCCAGAGGCACAGACTATTGTCGGCGGCATACATTTGCAGTTTCTCCACCGTGTTGCCGCCGATTCCTCTTGTCGGGTAATTGATGATTCTTACGAGCGCCTCGTCGTCCAGAGGATTCGCCGCCAGCCGCATGTAAGCCAGAGCGTCCTTTATTTCGGCACGTTGATAAAACGAAATTCCCCCGTACATTTTGTAGGGGATATTCCTTTTTCTCAGAGCATCCTCGAAGATTCGTGACTGCGCGTTTGTCCGGTATAAAATAGCTATATCCGAATAACTTGCATGCTTTCCGTACACCGTATCGACAATCGAGGAAGCAACAAGCTGTCCTTCTTCCTGGTCGGTAAATGCCTTTATAACGTCTATTTTTTCGCCTATGTTTTTTTGCGAAAAGCAGATTTTTTTCAGCTGTTTCCGATTTTTGGCAATCAGGCTGTTTGCCGCATTCACAATTGTTTGTGTCGAGCGATAGTTTTGTTCCAGCTTGTATTCGGCATAATCCGGATAATCCTTCTTGAAATTCAGTATATTCTCGATTCTTGCACCCCGAAACGCATATATGCTCTGTGCATCGTCGCCGACAACGGTAATGTTTCGGTTCACTTCAGCCAGCCGTTTGACAATCAGATATTGAGCCACATTGGTATCCTGATATTCATCCACCAGAATATATTTGAAACGCTGCTGATACTTTTGCAGTATTTCGGGATGATCGCGAAACAGAATATTCGTATACAGCAGCAAATCGTCGAAATCCATCGCATTGGCATTGCGGCATTTGAATGCATATCTTTGATATATTCCCGATATTTTCGGTTTGCGCAGGCTAAGATCCTCATTTGTCAGATGAACACTTGAGGCATAGGCGGCAGGAGTCATAAGGTTGTTTTTCGCCATCGATATTCTGCCGTATACATCCTTTGCCTTATAGGTATCACTGTCCAAATCCATTTCTTTGATGATATTTCTGATTATATTCAGCGAATCCGCCGTATCGTATATTGTGAAATTGGATTTAAACCCGATATTTTCCGCTTCGAAACGCAGTATTCTGGAAAAAATGGAATGGAAAGTCCCCATCCACAGCCTGTTTGCCTGATTATCCACGATTTTGGCAATCCGTTCCTTCATTTCCCGTGCCGCCTTGTTGGTAAATGTCAGGGCAAGCACCGAGTTCGGAGCTATATCGTTCATCAGCAGGTAAGCAATCTTGTATGTCAGTACCCTTGTCTTTCCGGAGCCTGCACCGGCGATAATCAGACTTGGACCGTCGATCTGCTTTACCGCCTCCTGCTGCACTCCATTCAAATCCGCTAAAATATCATCCTTCATTTTGCAAACTTAGATATTTTTTTTCAGTTGTACAAAAATTTTTTTTCAGGGCAGTTTTTTTCGGATGCGTCATACGGTCGCAAGCCCGTTTCGCAGGGCAGGCAGCCGAAACCGCGCGCGGGTCGAAAGAATAAACCGGTTCGACAAATCATTATGACGCTCAGTATATTGGTTCGCATCAGTCTGCCGGGATGATTTGTCGGAACAAATATTTTCATACTTTTCCCTGCCTCACGACAGTTTCGGCTGTTCGGAGGCTCGAAATATCCGGTTTTTCCGGTTATTTGTGATGATACGATTCGCCTTTTATTATCGTGAATGCCCTGTAAAGTTGTTCGACGAATATCAGGCGCACCATTTGATGGGTAAATGTCATGCGCGACAGTGCAATCATCGACGACGCCTTCGCATATACTTCGCCGGAAAAGCCGTACGCTCCGCCGGCGACAAACATCACGCATCTGTTTCCCGCATTGATTTTTTTGGAGAGCAGAGACGCAAATTCCGGAGACGAGTAAGTTTCGCCCTTTTCGTCAAGCAAAATCAATTCGTCCCCGGAGTTTAACCGCGCCAGTATTTTTTCGCCCTCTTTGTCTTTAAGCTGTGATTCGCTTAATTTTCCGGCATTCTTAATATCGGGGAGGCAAATCAGCTCGAAAGGCGTGTAATGCTTTAATCTGTTTTCGTATACTGATACCGCTTCCCGAAGATATTCGGTATCGGTTTTCCCCGCGACTATCAACTTTATCTTCACCCGACCGTATCACCATTCGTCCGTACGAAACGACGACACGGGCAGGTTCCCTTCCACCGTATATAATTCCGTAGCCGATGTGTCGTCGAAACAATATCTTACCGCAACGGGTTGCGCAACCGAAGCCGAAAAGACAAAGACTTTATTGCCCTGCAATTCGGCTTTGGCGCTGTGAAAACGTTTGTCGCTGCCGGCAACCTGAAATCCGCGCAGTTCCTTGCCGTTTGTTGTCAATCCCGACGAGGAGCCGAACAGATTGAACGATATGATCGCCACCCGTCCTTCGAAGTCAACCGATTGCACTTCGGGGCTGCGGTGATGTATTTTTTTCATTCCGTAAGTTTCGGCTAAAGCCCAAAGAGCCATGCGTTCGCCCGCGTCTTTTTTCTTCGGAGGATGAATGCAGTACGGGCTTTCCGCATCCATCAGGACAGCCATGCCCGTGTTCGGGGTCTGCATTCCCTTAGCCTGTGCTTCACGGATATATCCCGAATGGCGTCCTCCTCCGTAGTGGTACGGCGCAATCTGGCAATAATAAAAGGGAAATTCGCCGACGCCCCAGATATCGCGCCATCCGCGCACCATTTTGTCGAACATTTTCACATACAGTTCCGGTTCGTCCTTGTTCGATTCGCCCTGATACCAGATTGCGCCGCGAATGCCGTAAGTAACCAGAGGCTTGAGCATGCCGTTGTAAAGCACTGCCGGCGAACCGTTCTGTATCTTAATATCGGCATCGGTGGCGGGGATGGGCTTTTCGGGGATGTCTTTCAGCGATTCGGGCGTCATCCATGCTTCTATCCGCGACCCTCCCCAGCTCGTATGAATCAGACCGACAGGCACGTCTAATGCCTGATTGAGCAATCTGCCGAAGAAATAACCTGTAGCCGTAAAATCGGGAACGGTTTGGGCATTAGCCGTTTCCCATGTGCCGACACAGTCGTCCTGCGGCGTCGCTTTCGAGGCTTTATGCACCGTAAAACAGCGGATGGCAGGATTGTACGACCGGGCAATGGCTTCGGGACCGCCTTCAATCGGCTGATTGAAAAAGCCTTTCATCGGCATTTCCATGTTCGACTGCCCGGAACAGATCCACACTTCGCCAATCAGCACATTTTTCAGGGTAACGGGCTTTCCGTCGCTGATTGTGAGGGTGTACGGAGTGTAACTCGCTTCGGGCGTCTGCACTTTCAGTTTCCACGACCCGTTGTCGTCGCTTTTTGCGGAATAGCTTTTCCTGTTCCACGAACAGGTTACGGTTACACTCGAATTAGCTTTTGCCTTGCCCCATACGGCTACCTGCGACTGCTGCTGCAAGACCATGTTGTCGCTAAAAACGGCAGGAAGTTTTATCTCGGCTTTTACCGTAAAAACACAAAACGTCGCCGTCATCAAAATAAAAGAAATTCGTACTATCTTTTTCATAAGATCGAAATATTTTATACGTAAACACTATTAGAAAAATATCGACTGCAAAGGTAAATAAAATTTTTGAATTACAAACGAACGATGAACGATAAACTATAAACGATGAGGTATGAGGAGACTGTCTTAAAAGTCTGTTTAAACGCAAAGAGCGCAAAGACACCGCAACGGACGCAAAGTTTATATCACCGACACTATTCCCCTTGCGAGCTTTGCGGTATCTTTGCGAACTTTGCGTTTAAAAAAATATCTCTTTCGGGACAGCTATGATTTTCTGTTAATCCTGTAAAATAATTTTTTGTTCTGGACAGATGACAAATTGTTAATCGTCTTCATATCTTTATTTCCTTTTTTCGACTGCAAAGGTAAGCATATTTATTTAAATAACAAAATATTATGACATTTTTTTTGATTTGAATAGTTTTTAGGAGTACCCTTAAATGTGTCCAAAGAAAACAGCAACTATTCCCACCGTGAAAAACCAAAACGCCAGACCGCATTTTTCATAGCACCTCAAAATAAGATTTAGCCATTTTTGCAAAGGTATTACTTTTTTCGATACGGTTTACCTCAGACTATTTCCTGTTTTCTATTTCCTGCAAGACGGTTGACGGTCGGTTTTCAATTGCAGAACCGACAGCGTTATCAGGATGTGCGACAGGTAGTATGTCGGCATGATGAGAAAACTCAGGGCGCTGCTGTCCGAAAATTCCGCAAGGGCGATGAGCGTGTCCGAAAAGACGATACACGAGATGCCCGCGATAAAAAAGCCGCGTACAAACCTGTCGGACTTCATGTTCATTGCCGCAGCCAGCGAACAGCAGGAAACGAGCAGGTAAAGAAGCACGGCAATCAGCAGGACGGTATTGTCAATGGCAGGGTAGAGCGCCAGGGCAAAAAAAACGAGACAGGGAGCCATGATATACGGCAGTCCGCGCATGGCGCATTTCCCGTTTTTCAGGGCAAAAAGCAGAAATCCCGCATGTGCTGCGAAAAACAG
>JAISSE010000118.1 GCA_031273285.1 Prevotellaceae bacterium | reverse complement strand
AAAAATTAATTATTAATCAATCAGATATTTAATCTGCAATTTGGAATATCAAGCCTACTCTGCTTCTGCTTCTCTTCCTGCTGTGTTTTCACTTTATATTCATCATTGGCATTTGGTTTAATTAGTTAATTATATTTTTTCAGACTCTCCCTAAGGTATGATTAAGGCATTTCTATGCATCGCAAGGCATTTTACATATTTTATCTGAATTCCGAGGTATTTGACCATTAAATCGTCGGACGCGGTTATACGTATCTTGTTCCAGACATTGTCGGTTACTACACCTACTTTTGTTCCTTTCACGGCGACAGACACGTCTGCCAAAACTTCTCCCGCGTCATCGACAACGGTGCCGGTTACGGCAGCAGTCTGAACCATAGTATCAATACTTATAAAAAAGCAGGATAAAATTAAAATCCAATTTCTCATAAAATTTAACGACATTTTAATACTCTTTTTATTATTGTTTGGGTTATTTTTTTCGACGAATAATTCCCACTAGGGGATTCGGATCGGTTTGCCGTATAAATTTCGCCCGATCCGAAAGGCAAAATTCGGCACAAATCCCGGAAGGATACAAGGGTGCAGGCAAAATAAATTCGGCTCGACACACCTGAAAAATATAAAAACACACCTATGAAAAATAAAAGCAAAAAAGCCCCTTTCCCCATCCGACAGGCAGGATAATGAGGCAAATAACATATAAGAGAAACAAGAAACTCTTTTTGTTTGTGATCCGGATTTATTTCCGTATATTCCGCGCGCGACGCCGGATGAGTCTCTCTCTCTCTCTCTCTCTCTCTCTCTCTCTCTCTCTCTCTCTCTCTCTGAAACAATCGAACCAAACGGTTAAATTCTTCGTAATTAACCGCTTTTTTTATTGACCCTCTATGTGAGATTAAACATTTCATATTTACAATTGTTACACTTAATGCTGCAAAAATCTACTAAAGTTTCGGGTGCAAAGATAAAAAAAAATTTTTATATCCGCGAAATTTTTTTTTCACGAATTTTTTTTTTCCACAAATGACACGAATTCCACTAATTTTATCCACGAATTCCACTAATTTAAAAATCCGAAGGATTTTTTCCAATCTGCGCATGTTTGACAATCCTGTTAATCCTGCAAATCCTGCAAATCCTGTAACAAAATCTCTGATGTCGCCGCGGAGACGTGGCGCGCCACGTCTCTACATATCGCCGTCCTGCAATTTTCCATTTTCCTAAACTCCGTAAAAATCGCTATTTTGAAAGCCTGTCGGCGTATTAAGGCAAATCTCCGGAGAACAAAATCAAATTTCGTGTGTTTATTATACGGTTGAAGTTATATAAAAATAGTATTGTATGAGAAGTTACTATAATTGGATAAAAAAACACATCTGTAAAGTTGATGAAAACATGCAGCGGATGAAAACAGATATTTCGTCCGGTGTAATTAATGGTTTTAGTGTGATTTGCGCAAAGAGAGAGGTACCGGACAAGTTTCGCAAATCACGGCTTGAACCCGCCGGCAGCGGTTTGTAATATTGTATAGCAGTATATTGCAACGTCAGAATCGCGGGCTTTGAGTTACGTACAAAAATTTCATAAGGAAAATTTATCGGAGAATCGTATTTTCTCCGAAACGTTACCGGCGTGCCGGATTTGCCGGCGTTCGGACCGATTGTTTAACAGTTTAAAACTTTTTTGCCTATGTAGATATATGACAGATTAATTCGGCATGACAGGCGAGAAGCCTCAGGCGAGTATGCCTGTCGGTACGGTTACGTATCAACAACTTAAACGATTTTTATGAATCGCTTATATTTTATAAATAAAACAATATCTTAAATAAATAAATGAAACAATTATTAAAAAGAGGAACAATTAGAACATTGTTTTCAACAGTCCTGTTCACGGGATTACTGAGCATATCCGCTTATGCTCAACAGGGTATCAGAATCAGCGGGCTGGTATACGACGACGAAAACGAGTTGCTTGCCGGCGTCAATGTAACGATACGCGGCACGTCGACGGGCGTTGCCACCGACGCGAACGGAGGATATATTCTGACCGTTCCGAGCGATACTTCCGTTCTGGTATTTTCGCTGATAGGCTATCATACCGCGGAAGTTGAGGTCGGCGACCGGCGTACCATCCTTGTTGCTCTGGAAAAGGACATCGAGGAAATCGGCGAAGTGGCTGTGGTGGCTTTCGGCAGGCAGAAGAAGGAGAGCGTTGTGGGCGCCATTCAGACGATTAGTCCCCGCGAGCTGAAGATTCCGTCCAGCAGTCTGAGCAACGCTTTTGCAGGTAAAATTGCCGGAGTGATTGCCGTGCAGCGTTCGGGCGAGCCGGGCGCCGACGGGTCGAATTTCTGGATTCGCGGTATTTCGACTTTTGCAGGCAATACTTCGCCCCTCATATTCATCGACGGGGTCGAAGTGAGTACGGGCGACATGAACGCTCTGCCTCCGGAAGTTATCGAAGGCTTTTCCGTACTGAAGGATGCTACGGCTACCGCTCTTTACGGTGCACGCGGCGCCAACGGCGTAATGCTTATCACCACCCGGCAGGGTCGAAATCTGGAAAGAGCCAGAATCAATATCCGTCTGGAGGGGCAAATGACCATGCCCACGCAGACTGTCGAAATGGCTGACGGCGTTACCTATATGGAAATGTTCAACGAAGCGCGCAGGACACGCGGCGCCGACCTGGTATTTGCCGACGACAAAATCGAAAACACCCGTCTGGGCAAAGACAGGTTTGTGTTCCCCAATGTGAACTGGCAGAAAATGCTTTTCAAGGATGCATCCTACAACCAGACGGTCAACATGAATGTTACGGGCGGCGGTTCGCGCGTAACCTACTTCATGAGCGTTTCGATTAACAACGACAACGGAATGCTGCGCAGCGACCCGCAAAACGTGTACAACAGCAACATTCATCAGCAACGCTATTCGTTTCAGGGGAATATCGCTGCCGACCTGACGGAGACCACAAAAGCGACCGTAAGGCTCAATACGCAGATATTGAACTACGGCGGCTCGCGCATTTCCTCCGCCACGCTGTACGGAGAGCTGTTCCTTTCGCCGGGAGTACTGTTTCCCGCCTATTTCCCGAATACCGACAATTCCGACCATATACTGTTCGGAAACAGGGAAGGCGGTCCGCACCCTGCATTTGGAGCCAATCTCTACCATAACCCGTATGCGGAGATGGTGCGCGGATACAACGAACGGAATGAAAACACCAATATCGTTTCGTTCGAACTGGAGCAGGATCTGAAGTTTTTTACGCAGGGACTGAAAGCAAGAGGTCTGGTGTCGTTCAAAAACTGGTCGAACACATCCGTAACCCGCGCCTTCGACCCGACGTTCTATCAGATAGCTTCGGCTACCGAAAATCCCGACGGCAGCTATTCGTACACCCTGTCGCCGGCGCTGAACAAGGGAACCAGCGCACTGAGCACAAGCACTTCCAGCACCGGCGACCGCTACATGAACATTCAGTTGAGCATGGACTATGCCCGCACGTTCGGCAATCACGACGTGGGCGCAATGGTGGTGTATTTGCAGAGAGATTACCGGAGCAACAATCCGAACAACGACTATTACGCAACTCTGCCGACACGCAATCAGGGTGTAGCCGGAAGGCTTACTTACGGTTACGACGGACGCTATCTTGCCGAAGCCAATTTCGGATACAACGGCAGCGAGACGTTTCAGGACGGGAACCGTTTCGGATTTTTCCCATCCTTCGCTCTGGGATACAACATCTCCAACGAGGATTTCTGGCTGCCGCTAAAGAGCGCTGTCTCGAATTTCAAAATACGCGGGTCGTGGGGTATCGTGGGCAACTCGGCAATATCGGGACGGTTCCCCTATCTGTCGTTTGTCAATCTGACGGGAAGGAGCTACACTTTCGGCAACAACTGGCAGACAACCCGGTCGGGAGCAAGCATCACCCGCTACGGAGCCGACGGAGCAAGCTGGGAAGAGGGGCACAAACTGAACCTTGGGGTTGACATCACGCTGATGCGTTCGCTCTACATCACAGCCGACTTCTTCCGCGAAAAACGCAGGGGTATTTTCATGCAGTACAACACTCTTCCGGTGGAATCGGGCATTTCGAGCGATCTGCGTCCGTATGCCAATCTCGGAAAGGTGGAGAACAAAGGCATGGATATTTCGGTGGACTATAACAGGGCTTTCCTCAACAACGAACTCATTGTGAACATAAGGGGGAATTTTACCTACGCCGTAAATACGCTGATCGATCGCGACGAACCTCAGCTGCCTTTCGAATACATGTCCAATCTGGGAAAACCGCTGAACCGGAACAGGGGACTCATTGCCCTGGGACTGTTCAGGGATCAGGCTGATATCGACGGCAGTCCCAATCAGACTTTCTCTCCCGTTTTGCCGGGCGATATAAAGTACAAAGACATGAACGGCGACAACCAGATTGACGGTAACGACATGACCCAGCTCGGCGAACCGACGATTCCGCAAATCGTGTACGGGTTCGGAGTATCGGCTTCGTACAAGGGTTTCGACTTTTCCGTCATGTTTCAGGGAGCGGCGAAAACAAGCATCATGATAGGCGACATTCATCCGTTTAACCAGCAGTATTCGCAGCTGTACCGGTTTATTGCCGACGATGTGTGGACGGAAGCCAATCCGAATCCCGACGCCAAATATCCCCGCATGGTTGCCTTCGCTTCGCCGAATGCGCACAACAACCATCAGTCGTCGACATACTGGCTGCGCGACGGCGCTTTCATGCGGCTGAAACATCTCGAAATAGGCTACACCTACAGGTTTGCGCGGTTTTATCTGTCGGGGCTGAATCTGCTTACGTTCAGTCCCTTCAAACACTGGGATCCGGAGCTTAACGCCATGGACTCGGGCAACGGCTATACAAGCACTCGTGCACGGGGTTTAACTTATCCGACATTGAGAACGTTCTCTGCCGGTCTGCAATTTACTTTTTAATACGGTTAAATAATGAAAAAATTAATATTAGCATCAATATTCGGCATATTTGCTGCCGGATGCAATTTTCTGGACATTGTTCCCGACGATACGGCGACGCTTAAAGACGCCTTCAAGAATGAAACCACGGCGGAAAACTTCGTTTTCACGTGCTACAGTTATCAGTACAATTATTTCGATTTCCGCAACAGCGTGGGAATGATGACCTCGAACGAATATGCCGCCGCATATCACTGGACGGCGGAATGGTTTCCCTTTGTTCGCTTCAACGAAGGCATCGACAATTCCACCAGTCCGGTTTACAACCTCTGGGAGAGATTCTATCAGGGCATACGCCAGTGTTACATCTTCCTCAACAATATCGACGCGGTGAAACCCGTCATGATGTCGGAAAGCGAATTTGAAATAAATAAAAACTACTGGAAAGGCGAAGCGTGGTTTCTGATTGCCTATTATCACCACTTGCTGCTGCAGCATTACGGACCGGTTGTGATTATCGAAAACGAAACGGTGGAAAAACAGCCGCGTCTTCCGTTCGACGAATGCGTGGCAAAAATCGGCGCGTTCTACGACAAAGCCATCGCCAACCTGCCGCCGACGGTACAGGCTGCCAACTACGGGCGCGCGTCGAAGGTGGTGGCACGTGCGATGAAGGCGAAAATGCTGCTTTATGCCGCAAGTCCGCTGTTCAACGGAAATACCGCCTACGCCGGTTTCAAGGACAAGGAGGGAAAGCAGCTGATCAGTCAGACGCCCGACAAAAACAAATGGGCAACGGCAATGGCTGCCATTGATTCCGCCATTGTCTTTGCCAAAAGTCAGGGGCACGACCTTTACCGCTACACCAAAAACGACCCCGCCAAAGGCGGAGCCGTTACCGACCCTTTCCGACAGGCTTATCTAAACTCACGTTTCGTAATGGTGGACAACTGGAACAAGGAAATTCTCTGGGCTTATTCGATTAAGGAAGGCAGCGACGGCTGGCACAGACATGCCGTAGTCAAGGGCATCGGCTCCCGACCCTATACGCAGAGCAATCCCGTCGGCGGAATAGGTCCGACGCTTACCGCAGTCAAGATATTTTATACAAAGAACGGTTTGCCGCCCGAAAGCGATCCGGCTTTCCCGTGGGCTGATCGCATGAAGATTGCCGCAGGCGACTCGACCATCCTCCTGCACCGCAACCGCGAGCCGCGATTCTATGCCGCTATCGGATACGACAGAGGAATATACGAGTTTAACGGCGGACAGGGTACCGTGCAGGAATATACTTTGCTGATGAAGTTCAACGAGAAAAACGGATGTCATAAGAAAGAGACCGACCATCTGTACTCGGCTTACGCCATCAAGAAGAATATCAATCCCGAAGGAGAAGCTACCGCCAGCGCGTGGACGTTCCAGACGTATGCCTACCCGCTGATGCGACTGGCTGACCTTTATCTGGCGTACGCCGAAGCCTGCGCCGAATATCAGGGTTCGCTGAACGACAGGGCAAAGGAATATATCAATGCCGTGCGCAGCCGGGCGGGTATTCCCGACCTCGACAATACTCTAAGCGGACAGGATCTGATAAATGCCGTCAGAAGGGAAAGAATGATCGAGCTGGTCTTCGAATCGCAATGGCATTACGACCTGCGTCGATGGAAGATTGCCGACGAATGGCATAAAAACGACAGCAAGGGAATGTGGGGTCTGAACGACGAAGGAAAGACAAACGAGACTTTCTACGTGGAAACCCCGCTGTCTGCCCAGAAATATATCTTCCATGCCGACGGCAGGGGATACCTGATGCCCATCAACGTCAATTATGTCAATACAAACGAACTGCTGGTGCAAAATCCGGGATACTAACGGGGATGTATGAACGATGAACTATGAACTATGAACTGTAAACGATGAACAAATAAGGAGGATTGCCGAAAGGTAATCCTCTTTTTTTAGTGAACAGTGGATAGTCTCTACATGCCGCGGCAGGGTCAAACACACACCGGACGTGCCTGTGCTGTAATCCGCTAAAAGTACATCGTTTGCATCCTCGTTTTCCGGCGTATTTCCTCAATATACCGGCGGAATCAGGGCTTGTTTTCTATCCAGTCGGTAATTGTCCTGTCCGTAGGCAAAATTTTAGGTTCCGCAACGCCGACCCAGTTACCTTTTTCATCAATCATAAACTTTTGGAAATTCCATGTAACTTCGGCGTCCGCTTTACCGTTTTCGCTCTTGCTGGTGAGCCACTTATATACGGGAGCAATGTCTTCGCCCTTTACGGATATTTTTGACATCATCAGGAATGTAACGTTATAGTTCGAGGTGCAAAATTCCTTTATTTCTTCATTTGTACCCGGTTCCTGTTTCCCGAAATTGTTTGCGGGAAAACCGATTATCGTGAAATTGTCTTTTCCGTATTTCTCCTGCAATTCCTGAAGCTGCTT
>JAISSE010000086.1 GCA_031273285.1 Prevotellaceae bacterium | reverse complement strand
CTTCACGCCAATGAAATTCCAACTCGTCATCGTCTTTTTTCTGTTCGTCATAGAGTTTTGCCAAAAACAGATTGAATATTACGTTAAACGCATTCGGCTTGTCCGATACGGAATGTTTGCGCAAAATAGTTGCAAATCCGTTAAAAAGTTTTTTACCTTCTTCCTCCGTAAGTTCTCTCAGGTTGTTTTTGGTGAATGGTAAGGGCTTAAAATTATAAGGCGGATTTTCCCAAACGCCATTATCTTTGCTGAGTTTGTTCCATTTTTTGTAGAAATCTTTGACGTCGCCCGTGCGGTAATCGTCTTCGATTTTCACAATCTCGTTCCTGTAAACGACTTCGTTATCTTGCAGTTCCGAAGCGTATAACATAAGTAAATTCGCTTTGTTGCTGAATTTAAAGTAGGTAAACAGTTGTCCGCCGTCTCTTTTCATGCGGGCAAATTCTTTGTCAAACTCTTTTCCGTAAGTTTTGCATTCAATCAGCAAATATTCCGAACCGTCGTCGCGGGTAACGCAAATATCCAACCGTCCGGAAGTTCCATGTCCTGCGGGATAGGTTTTCTCTAAAATGATGTTTTCGGGCTTGTATCCTTTTTCGAGCAGACGATTGACACATTCCAGAACGACAAAGTTTTCAGGTTGGGAAAAATTTTGCGTTGTGGAACTGTCATATTTAATTTTATCTCCGTAAAAGATTCTGTTATTTGCAAAATCAACCTGTACGGTATAGCCGTCAGCGTATTTTTTTTCAAAAATATCCGAAGCATTTTCTTTCGGGAGAAAATTTAACGCACTGATTGTTTTCTTATTGTCCATACATTTAAAAAACGAAACACGTTGCAAATATACAAATTATATTCCAAATACAAAAAAACAACGAAGTTCGGCGCAGTCGAATATTCCCCGTTCAGTTTGCCCACCGGCACATCAGTCCCATTTTTTGTTTCCATTCCTCGAAAAAGGCGGGATTGTTTATGCTTAGGCAGTTATCGGCTATCGAAAGAAATACCTGCACCGTTTCGCCTGTTGCGGCAAGACTGCCTGTTACGGGGTTGTAGATATTGTATTTGAAAACAATCTTTGCGGCGGGAGTATCGAAATACCTTATTTCGACCAAAGCCTCGTCGCCGTATTTCAGGGGCGACTTGTATTCGCAATTGACCGATACGATGGGAGTATAGTAGCCGTTATGGTAAACGTCAAGATAGGGTATTCCGTATTTTATGCCGAAAGCTTCTCTGGCGTCTTCAAAGAAACGGATATAGTTTCCGTGCCAGACAACGCCCATGCTGTCCGTTTCGCTGAAACGTATTTTCACCCTGACTGTTTCCTTCAATTCTGTTTCGACTATCCTTTTCAGAACCATGATTCGGCGTTTATTCGGTCTTTTTCTTTTTCTGTCCCCTGTTCGGCATTTTGTTTTTTACGGTGTGTCGGAGAGCGTTATAATCGTCCAAATCCTGATTGACTAACTGGAAATCGATATGTTTCTGCTGGATGTCGGCATTTGTGAGTTTCACGGTTACCTTATCGCCCAGAGTGTATGTTATTCCCGACGACTGTCCTGCTATTCTGTAATTATCCTCGTCAAAACAGTAATAGTCGTCTTTCATCGACCTGACGGATACCATGCCTTCGATTTTCGTGTCGATAAGTTCCACGAATATACCCCATTCCGTTACTCCGGAAATAAGACCTTCGTATACTTCGCCGATTTTATCTTCCATAAATTCAATCATCTTGTACTTGATCGAAGCTCTTTCCGCCTCTGTCGCCCGTTGTTCCATGAGGGACGACTGTCGGCACATTTTGTCGTAATATTCGACGTCGGCAGACTTTTCTCCGCCGAGATAAGCCGCCAGCAGTCTGTGTACCATCATGTCGGGATAGCGACGGATGGGCGACGTGAAATGCGTGTAGTACGGGAAAGCCAGACCGTAATGCCCTATGTTTGCGGTCGAATAGATGGCTTTAGCCATGGAACGCACAGCAAGTGTTTCGATGAGACCTGCTTCGGGTTTGCCTTTCACTTCGAACAGAACCTTGTTCATCTCTTTCGAGAGGCGGGCGTCATCGTCCAGTTTCATATTGTATCCGAACCGTTTGATGAAAGTGCCGAAGCTGTTCAGCCGGTCAAAATCGGGTTTGTCGTGTATTCTGTAAACAAAGGTTTTGGGTTTTTGACCCGCGACTTTCTTTCCGATTTTTTCGGCTACCTTTTGATTGGCGAGCAGCATAAATTCTTCGACCAGCTGGTTCGATTCCTTCATTTCCTTGAAATATACACTTATGGGCTTTCCGTTCTCGTCCAGTTCGAATTTGGGTTCTTCGCGTTCGAAAGTAACGGCTCCGTTTTTGAAACGGTTTTTCCTCATTATCTGAGCCAGGGTATTAAGTTTCACGAGTTCCTGCGCATAATCTCCCGTTCCGGTTTCGATAATTTCCTGAGCTTCTTCGTATGTAAATCTTCGTTTCGAGAGAATAACTGTCCTTCCGAACCATTCGTTTTTCACCGTCGCTCTGTTATCAAGCTCAAACACTGCCGAGAAACACAGTTTTTCCTCGTCGGGACGAAGCGAACAGATGAAATTGGAGAGCCTTTCGGGAAGCATGGGAATGACTCTGTCGACCAGATATATGGACGTCGTTCGCTCTTCGGCTTCCCTGTTTATCGGCGAGTTGGGCTTCACATAATGAGTAACGTCCGCGATATGTATGCCTACTTCCCAATGACCGTTGTCGAGCATGCGTATCGACAGTGCATCGTCGAAATCCTTTGCATCCTTGGGGTCGATTGTGAAGGTGGTAATCTTCCTGAAATCCCTGCGTTCGGCATAGTCGTGAGCCGTCGGTTTTTCGGGGATGCGCAGTGCAAGTTTGTCGATATGTTCGGGATAGGAATACGGCAAATCGAACTCGGCAAGTATTGCGTGCATTTCCACGTTCACATTTCCCGCGTCGCCCAAAATATCAACGACTTTGCCCGTAGGCTTCTTCATTTTCTTTTTCCATTCCACTATATCGACGACAACTTTCTGCCCGTTTTTCGCGCCTTTGAGATTCGACAGCGGGATAAAAATGTCATGCGGCATGTGTTTGCTGTCGGGAATAACGAAGGCGTATTTCGACGAGACTTCAACTTTCCCGACAAAGGTACGTTTCGACTTCTCAAGGATTTCCACTATTTCGCCTTCCGAACGTCCTCCCTTTTTGTTGAACACCTTCACCTTCACCTTGTCGCCGTGAAGCGCCTGATTCATGTTGTGTTCATAGATGAAAATATCTTCGGAGGATTCGTCGTCGGGAATGATATACGCCGACCCCTGTTTCGTAACATCGACCTTCCCCGTTACAAAGGTCTCTTCGGGTTTTTTATACGTATATTTGCCCAGGGCGGGATTCGTCAGTATTCCGCGTAAAACCAGTCCGTCCAGAGTTATTAAAAGCAACTCGCACATGTCGTTGTCCAGATTGATTATGGAAGCAATTTGCTTGTAGTTATAAAGTTTTGTCGGGTTTGCTTCAAAAACATCAATGACGCTTTGCAAAAAATCCGCTTTATTCCTGTTTTTCTTACTCATTAAT
>JAISSE010000197.1 GCA_031273285.1 Prevotellaceae bacterium | reverse complement strand
CTAATACCAACCCGCTATCAGTAGAATGATACCAGCCCTTTGGCTTTATATTTATTGTAAAACACATTAATCCATGATTAACAGAATATTACCCCAAAATGTCCATTAGAATCTTATTCCCGAAATAGATGTAATTTTTGCCGGAATATTCAATATTCCGGCAATCTTTTTCCTGTTTGGGGATTGCTTCATTGCTCATTGCTCATTCCTCACAATGAGCAATTCGCAATGACGACAGGGCGGGTAAAACACAACGCTGTCCGTCATTGCGACGGCGAGGAACGAGCCGGAAGCAATCTCCCAAGCCTGACAAATCGGAACAAAAAAAGGAAAAATATTCTAATGGACATTGTGGGATTATTCTAATTTTTTTATGCTATTTGATAGCAACCCGGTATGAGAGTTATTTTTCATTCTCGACTCTCAACTCTCAACTCTCGACGTAGTCAAAGGCAGTGTCAAATACACAAAACCAAACCTCGTGAAATGCATAATCATCCATTTGTATGTCTGTTTTTATCTTTAGTCACGGGTGTTTCAATCCTGATAGCGATAAAAATTTATGCACATAAATCTTTGTCAATCAAAAGTTTTTGTACGGTAAAAAAAATTAAAAACAGTAATCATGGGAAAAATTGGAAATAATGATTTAAATTTGCAGTTCAAAAAAATAAAACAGGATGCTTGTAAACCATCAAATAAAATTTTTTGCCGGACGAAAAAGTAAATATCTGGCAGAACTCATTGCTAAAAGTTACGGAATAAAACTTGGAGTGTCGTCCATTATGGAGTTCAGCGACGGAGAGTTTCAACCCTCTTATGATGAGAGCGTTCGCGGAGCGACGGTGTTTATCATACAGTCCACTTTCCCGCCGAGCGATAATTTACTTGAGCTGCTTCTTATGATAGACGCCGCGCGGAGAGCGTCGGCATATAAAATCGTGGCAGTCATGCCGTATTTCGGCTGGGCGCGTCAGGACAGGAAGGATAAACCGCGCTGTTCGATAGGCGCAAAACTTGTAGCCGATATTCTGGTAACCGCAGGAGTAGACCGCGTTATGACTTTGGACCTTCATGCCGACCAGATACAGGGATTTTTCTCCGTTCCGGTAGACCATGTTTTCGCAAGTTCCCTGTTTTTGCCTTTCATCCAGAAAATGAATCTCGAAAATCTGGCTATAGCGGCGCCGGACATGGGCGGGGCAAAAAGAGCGAGCGCTTATGCCAAAGTTCTTGACTGTCCGGTTATTATCTGTCACAAATCGCGCGAAAAGGCTAATGTCGTCGGAGACATGACCGCTATCGGAGAAGTCGACGGCAAAAACGTGATTGTGATGGACGATATGATTGACACGGCGGGAACCATTACGAAAGCCGCCGATATGATGATAAGCAAAAACGCGCTGAGTGTGAGGGCAATGGCTACTCATGCCCTGTTTTCGGGACCGGCATATCAGAGGATACAGGACTCGGCTTTGGAGGAAATTATCATAACGGATACCATTCCCCTGAACGACAATCATGTAATCTGCAAAGAAAAGATAAAAATACTCTCGGTTGCCGATTTATTTGCGGACATAATTCGCAAAGTCTTCAATTCCGAATCCATCAGCGATACTTTCGTGATGTGATTTTATATCGCTATTAATGAAACGGATAAAAATAGGTTTGTACGGAAGATGTTCCGGCGTGGAGAATGTCGGACAGCTGAAAACCTTGATTGAGTTACTGCAAAAACGGGCTGTTGTGTGCATATATGAGCCTTTTTTGGCTTATTTGCAGGAAAAATTCGATACAAAGATTGAATGCGAGCGGTTTACGTCGGTAAACGATATCGGCGGCGACCTGATTTGCCTGCTTAGCGCCGGTGGAGACGGCACGTTTCTGGAAGCGTCGCAATTTTCCGTGGAGCACGGTATTCCGATACTTGGAATAAATTTCGGACGATTGGGTTTTCTTGCTCAAGTTCCGGCAAATGAGGTCGAGCCGGCGATAGAGGATTTGTTTGAACATAATTATACGGTCGAAAAACGCAATCTGATAAGCGTATATAACGAAGACAGCGGGGCGTTCATAGCCAATGCGCTGAACGAAGTAACGATACAGCGACAGGGTCCCGCCATGATTAGCACCACCGTCTTTATCGACAACGCACTGCTGTCGTCGTACTGGTCGGACGGGATACTGGTCTCAACTCCTACCGGTTCAACGGGTTATTCCCTAAGCGCGGGAGGTCCGCTGATGCTGCCGGATACGCAGAATTTCATCATCACGCCCATTGCTCCACATAACCTCAATATACGACCGATTGTGATATCCGACAACTCGAAAATACTCATAAAAGTAACGACAAGGAAAGGAAACGCCGCGTTGAGCGTGGATAACAGGATGTTTGAGATAGCTTCGGGCACGAAAATAACAGTGAAAAAATCACAATCTGTGTTAAATTTTATAAAACTGAAAAATTACAATTTTTTCAAAACCCTGCATACCAAGCTGAATTGGGGTATCGACATGCGCAACTAATCTTTCCGAATGTTAAAACGGACTTTGCGGGTGAATACAGATTGATTTTTTTCAATTACCTTTGTCCTCAAATATATCGAAGATATGATAAAGAGATGTATAATAACAGCAATGTTCCTCGTCGGATTTGCTTCAGTCGTTTCGGGGCAAATCGAACGGAACAAAAATTCGGTGTTCAGAGTGGACAGGACGGAACTGGGTCTTGGCGTGGGCACTACGTTTTACTTTGGTGATTTTAACGAATTCATGCCTTTTGTGGAGCCGCGTTACTACGGGACGGTTCTGCACAGGTATGCTTTCAATTTGCTGTATGCCCTGCGTACAAGCATTTCGTTCGGCAACATATCGGGCAATTCGAGTCGCTATCAGGGCGATATGCCTTTCTACGACCTCAAATACCCGTACGGAAGACCGCCGGTATATTTCAGCCGAAATTTTATCGATTTCAATACGGGGGTAGAGTTCGGATTTCGTCCATTAGACCCTGTGCTGCACCGGCTTAACGAAAGATTTACGCCTTATCTGTTTCTCGGTATTGGTGTTACGATTGCATACGCCGACGCAAATGCAAAAACGGAGGATGCCCGTTCGGCGTCTTCGATTTATCCGAGGATTTACGGCACCAACGACGACAATGCCAGCACCGTGCAGGCGTTCAATATTCCGATCGGTCTGGGTTTCAAATACTCGCCCAAGCCTCGCTGGACGATAGGCGCGGAATG
>JAISSE010000177.1 GCA_031273285.1 Prevotellaceae bacterium | reverse complement strand
ACCGCTGTTGTGCGACCCCGAAGGGGTCGAATTAAAACACAACACCTGTTTTCTATAAACATGCGATGCCTTCGGCATCATGACGCGAAAAGTATGTATCATGTCTGGTATAATATTGTGTACTAACACAATAAAAATTATAAACAGATGAAATCGACGTAGTCAAATGTAAATTCGACGTAGTCAAATGCAGCCATTGTCATGTCCGGAATTGCAATTGTCATGTCCGGAATTGCAATTGTTACGTACGGAATCACAATCTGTATGTCCGGAATCACAATCTGTATGTCCGGAATTACAATTTGTATGTCCTGAATCGCAATCTGTATGTCCGGAATTGCAATCTGTATGTCCGGAATTACAATTTGTATGTCCGGAATCACAATCTGTATGTCCGGAATTGCAATCTGTATGTCCGGAATTGTAATTTGTATATCCGGAATTGCAATCTGTATGTCCGGAATCGCAATCTGTATGTCCGGAATTGTAATTTGTATATCAGGAATTGTAATTTGTATCTACGGAATTACAATTACAACCGGGTGTACGACAAAAAAACATCATCCCCCGCGGGGTTATCAAGGTTGAAGACCTGCGGTCTTACCAAACTATGCTGTGATTACGTGGCGGCTGCTATTACAGAGACGCGGCGCGCCACGTCTCTACGGCGGCAGGGGCGGCTGTGAGCGAACCTGACAGGACTGATTTCCTGTCAATCCTGCAAATCCTGTTAATCCTGCAAAAAAATTCCTCTCACCGTCTCAGCACAAAATTTTCGCCGAGATATTTTCTTTTTACTTCGGGGTCGGATGCCAATTCCTCCGAAGTTCCTGTTTTAAGGATATTTCCTTCGTACAAAAGATAAGCTCTGTCGGTTATAGCCAGAGTTTCGTGTACGTTATGGTCGGATATTATTATGCCGATATTTTTGTCTTTCAAACGTTTCACTATCGACTGAATATCCTCTACCGCGATAGGGTCCACACCGGCGAACGGCTCGTCCAGAAGTATGAATTTGGGATTAATCGACAAAGCCCTCGCTATTTCGCACCTGCGCCGTTCGCCTCCCGACAGCTGTATTCCGAAACTTTTGCGGACTTTGGTCAAACCGAACTCTTCCAGCAAACTTTCAAGACGTTCGTGCTGTTCCTTTTTCGAGAATTTCGTCATTTCCAGCACCGCCTTCAGATTGTCTTCCACGCTCAATTTCCGGAAAACGGATGCTTCCTGCGCCAGATAACCCAAGCCCCGCTGCGCTCTGCGATATACCGGTTCGTGGGTTATTTCGACGTCGTCGAGAAAAGTTTTACCGCCGTTGGGTTTAATCAGCCCGGCAATCATATAAAAGGACGTCGTTTTGCCGGCGCCGTTAGGTCCAAGCAAGCCGACGATTTCACCCTGTTCAACATCCATGGAAACGCTTTTTACAACAGTGCGCGTACCATATTTTTTCACCAAATTTTCCGCATACAAACGCATATCTTCTTAAATTACGAATTACGAATTACAAATTACGATAGTTCATGTAAATAATACATGTAAATATTTTTTGTAATTTATATAATCGACTATTTGTCGAATGAATCCAATCCTTTTTGCAGCCACCGGAGAAATCTGTCGGCGTCGGTTTCATAGCCGATGCCGTCGGTTATGGCTTTTCCGTCGGCATCCGTTATCACAAAATAAGGCTGGGCATTCAAGCCGTAAGTTACAGCCTCGTAGTTGAGATTCACGGCGCCGACAGTTTTCAAAACTCTTCCGCTCGGAGAAGTTACATGTTCATTCTCCGGAAGTTCCGTTTTATCGTCGGTATACAGACCTATGACAATAAATTTTTCATTCAGCATGTTTATTATTCTGCGGTCGAGGAATATCCCTTTTTCCATTTTTTTACAGTTACTGCAACTGTGTCCCTTAAAATCCAGCAGTACGGGTTTGTTTTTCTCTTTTGCACAGGCATATCCTTCCCGGAGGTCGAAATATCCCGAAATACCTTTGGGTAAAGTCAGAAAATCGGAATATTTCGGAGTTCCGCACAAATTGCCGGTATTCATTGTCGCGGCAGCCGAAGTCGAAGCCGGTGCATTATGGTCGGATACAGTACCGAATACCTGTTTTTCCTGTGCGGGTATAAAAGCCGATACCGCAGACAGCGGCGCGCCGAACAAGCCCGGCAGGAGGTAAAACGCAAAAGCAAACGAAGCTGTCGTCAGAACAAGCCGGAATACGCTCACATGCTTCAAATCGCTGTCGTGCGGAAGTTTTATTTTTCCCAAAAGATACAGTCCGAGACAGACTGCAAGAGCTATCCACACCGCAATTACCACATCGCGAGTTATTATGTTGAGAGTAAAAAAGGTATCTACAATATCCAAAAACTTCAGGCTCAAACCCGAAATGACAAATGCAAACACAACTTTGACGGAATTGAGCCAGCCTCCCGATTTGGGGAGCTTTTTCATCAGCGAAGGGATAAACGCAAACACTATGAACGGCAAGCCCAGCCCCAAGCCGAAACCGAACATTCCGAGTATGGGTTCGAGCGCTATGCCTCCCAGCGCCGAACGCACCAGAAGCGTTCCGACAAAAGGTCCGGTACACGAGAACGATACGACGGCAAGCGTTACGGCAAGGAAAAACGAAGCGAGATAGCCGCCCTTGTCCGCCTGCCGGTCGGCTTTATTTGCCAGCCCCGAAGGCAGCGTTATTTCGAACAAGCCGAAAAACGAGAGTGCAAACGCAATAAACAGGATGAAAAACAGCAGATTCGGAATCCAGTGCGTGGATAAAACCGTGGCAAAAGCCTCATTCTGCGTTAAAGCAACGACAAGTCCGATTAATGTGTATATCAGCGTTATTGAGAATCCGAAAATTAATCCTTTGGTTACGACAACCGTTTTGTTATCCGACCCCGACATGAAAAAACTCACTGTCATGGGAATCATCGGGAAAACGCAGGGGGTCAAAACTCCCAGCAAACCCATAAAAAACGCCAGAATAAAGAATCCCGGCAGGGATTTGTTTCCGCTGTCGCCGGAAGCCGCAGGTTGCCTGGCTGTCGACTGCCGGGCTGCAAGGCTTTCGAGAGCAAACGAAAATTCCGTGTCGCCGGGAATACACTGCTCCGAAGAACACGTCTGATAGCCGGCTGTTCCCGTGATATTTGCCTTTTCGGCTGACAGTCTCGCCTTCTGTTTGAACGTAACCGTTCCTTCGTAGTATTTTACGTTGATTTCGAATGCGTCGTCAAATTTTTCCTTGCTTTTCCTGTCGGGAATCATTTCCCCGATTAGTTCGTAATCCCCCGGTTCGAATGTAAATTCAAGAGGCATGGGTCCGTCTATCTTTTCCATACTGTACATGTAGAAACCGTCGGATATTTCCGCCTTAAACGAAAGTTCAAACTCATTGTCGCCCGTTTTTTCGGATGCGAATGTCCAGACAACCGCTTTGGGCGCTTCGCCGAAACCAAGGTTAAAATCCTGTGCATCACAAATATTCAATGCCAGAAGGGAAAAGATAAATACTGAAATTTTCTGCATAACAATCATTTTTGATTCAATTTATTTTTTGTCAAAGATACGGAAATTAAGGCAATCAGTCCGAAAAACGCCATCACCAGCAATTGCGATTCGTGGGACAGAGTTGCGAAAATGACGCCGTCGTTAAAATTCAGTCCGTACATCATCAAGCCCCATGCGACCAGAGTATGGAAAGTTCCGAAACCGCCGGGTACGGGGACAATCCATCCCAGAGACCCCAAAACCATCAGCAGCAGCGCGTCGGCGGCAGTCAGCGCGGACGTCGAAGGCAGGGCAAGCATTACGAGATAGCTGTTCAGCCAGTAGAGTGTCCATATTACGACCGTGTAAACGATAAAATGAAATGTCCGTTTCATCCTGAAAACGCTTTTCAGTCCGTCCGCCAAACCACTCAGCATATTCCTGAATTTGTGCATCGAGGGTCGTTTCAGCAATCGCTTGAAGATTATCCATGCAACTGCACCAAGGGCAATTACCGCAACGGCAATCAGCAGTACCGATGCGAGCGAAAGATTTTCGAATACGGGTTTCCATTGCCGGATAATATTTTTGCTCACGAAATCGGAAAACTTTTCCATTCTGATAAAAAAGACCAGCAGCATGATGACAAACAGGGAAAGCATGTCGATAATCCTCTCCGTAACAACCGTTCCGAACAGGGCATTGATACGTATCCCGTTGGTTTTGTACAGTGTTGCACAACGTGTTATCTCTCCGATTCGCGGAATAGCCAGATTTGCGATATATCCGATTGCAACGGCGTTGTAGGTGTCATAAACCGGCAGTTTATATCCAAGGGTATTTATCATGATGTTCCATCTCAGCGCCCTGATAATAAACGCCATAAAACCGCATACCGTCGAAAGACCGATATAGAAATAGTTTACGGATTTCAAATGAGTGATAAATTCGTCGAACCTGATATTTCGGAAACAGTACCACAGGGCAAGCGCCCCCAGTATCATGAAAATCAGGAAATATGCAATATTCAGTACCGATATGTTCCTGCCCGCAATTTTGTATGTTCTAACAGTCATTCCGTAAATTAAACAAGAGTATTAGTATTCGTATCGGGAAAAACTATTGCAGGCTTGAACGACCGGGCTTCTTCAAGCTCCATCTGTGCATACGACATGATTATCACAATATCATTCACTCTGCACTTGTGCGCCGCCGGTCCGTTGATACCTATCGTGCGGCTGTTGCGTTCTCCCTTAATCACATATGTCTCAAGACGCTCGCCGTTGGTAACATTGACGATGCTCACTTTTTCGTTTTCGACAAGTTTTGCCGCATCCATCAGTTCCCCGTCGATGGTTACACTGCCGATATAGTTGAGATTCGCTTCGGTCACAGTTACTCTGTGCAGTTTGGATTTTAAAACTTCTATTACCATATTTTCTTTTTAAAATAGCCTGCAAATATACATGATATAAATTATTTTGTTTGAATTTACATGCACAAATCTGATTTTCAGACCATATTTTTTTTATAACACCTTCTTCTGATATACGGTTCGGAGGAATAATTGTGCCACATTGCGATGGCATCGACATTGCTTTCGAGCTGCTGGTTCGATACTGCAACTTTCACATTATATTTGATATATGCCTTGTTCATTTCGGCGTAATAGATTGACACAATTCCTTTTTTCTGCCAGTCGGGATGCACGCCGTTGAGGTATAAATCGATATGCTCATAATTCTTTAATGCCCTGAATATATGGATAAAACCGAACGGGAACAGTCTTCCTTTCGCTTTTTGAAACGCCCGCGACAGGCTTGGCATACTGATTCCGAATGCCACAATATTGTCGTCTCTGTCGAACACCAGACACACGAACTTCGGCTGGATAAATGTCAGATACTGTTTTACATACTTGTCTATCTCCTTGTCCGTCAAATCGACAAAGCCGTAAAGATTCGAGAAAGCCCTGTTGAGGGTATAGAAAAATTTCCTGCCGTAGGGCAGTATCTGTTTTGCACTGGTAAACTGCTTGATATGAAGGTTGTACTTTTCCATCACAAGCCCGTTCAGACGTTCCATTTTAGCCGGAACAGGCTGAGAGGCATTGAATTTGAACTGCAGCCAGTCGTCCTGTTTCAGATAGCCGTGTTTTTCCATGTGAACGGGATAATACGGGAAATTGTAGATGTTTGCAATGGTCGGCAGTTTGTCGAATCCGTCCACGAGCATGCCTTCGTTGTCCATATCGGTGAAACCGAGCGGACCGTCGACGGTGTCCATTCCCGACTCTTTGCCCCACTTTTCAACTTCGTCCAGAAGGGCTTTCGAGACATCCAAATCGTCGATAAAATCAATCCATCCGAAACGGACATGCCTGTATCCCCATTTTTCGTTTGCCCGGTGATTTATTATGGCGGCAACCCTGCCGACTATCTTATCCGACTTGTATGCAAGCCAGTATCGCGCCTCGCAGTACTCAAACGAGGGGTTTTTATCCTTTCGGAGATTTTGTATTTCGTCAAAAACAAGAGGCGGAACCCAATACGGATTGTCCTTGTACAGTTCGGCGGGAAATTTGACGAACTTTTTCAGATCCTTTCCGGTAATAACTTCTTTTATCGTAACATCCATCGTTTCAATTCTATCCGGTTAATTTTTTTAGTCTGTTCCTCCATTTCTTTCTCGACAGTTTAAATTTAAAAACAAACTTTTAGCCATAATATTTCCGCGCAAAAGTACTGTTTTTTCCGCAATCGACAAATATTTTCCGGTAATTTGTTGAATTTCAAAATAGATAATGTCATTTATTTATTGATTTTATTTTTGAATGGCGTCCGCTGACCATAACTCTCAACTCTCAACTCTCAACTAAAACGGTCAGTTCGGCCCAGTCAAATGCACCCAACAAAATATTTCGGAAAATAATTTTTTTGGACTGAAAACATCCGTTATCAAAAAAATTACTACCTTTGCGCCACAAAATTTATGATAGAATATGAATATTATATATTGCAACGTTTTGAAGTCCATGCCCGCAGGGGCGTATTAACCTGTTGTTTTCCACACATAAATCAATTTATTGATAATTTCCGAAATAGAATTTTTTTTAGAAACAAATTATAAATGAAAGTATTAAAGTTTGGTGGTTCATCTGTAGGTTCGGCAGATGTTATTTTTAATGTAAAACGCATTGTTGCAGCGGAAAAGGAGCCTGTCATAGTTGTTGTTTCCGCGGTAGGCGGCATCACCGACCGCCTTATAGAGGTGTCGCGTACGGCATCGCAGGGAGCAGCTTACATGGCGGAATATCAGAAGATTATTGATATTCACAAAAATCTTGTCTACAAGACTGTGCCGGCTGACAAAGTCGATTTTGTACTCGAAAATATCGGTAAAAACCTCGAAGAACTGGGCAACATTCTGCAGGGCATATCCCTGATACGCGATTTGTCGCCGAAAACTGCGGATATGATTGTCAGTTACGGAGAGAGAATTTCCTCATTTTTCATGAGTTACATATTGGATGCAAAATTGGTCGATGCTCGCGACTTTATCAAAACCAACACGGAATTTAACCGGCATATTGTTGATTTTGAGCTTACGAACAGCTTAATCAGAGAAACTTTTGCCGATTTGCCGAAAGTTTCCGTCGTTCCGGGATTTATTTCGTCGGATGCGGTAAGCGGAGATATAACCAACCTGGGACGTGGCGGTTCCGACTATACGGCTTCGATTATCGCTGCGGAACTCGGCGCCGATGTGCTTGAAATATGGACGGATGTCGACGGTTTTATGACCGCCGACCCTAAAGTTATAAACAACGCCTACGTCATCGAAAAGCTCAGTTATCTGGAGGCTCTCGAACTATGTAATTTCGGCGCAAAAGTCATCTATCCTCCAACGATTTATCCTGTTTTCCACAAAAAAATACCGGTACGGATAAAAAACACTTTAAAACCCGAACTCAAAGGCACTTATATTTCGCAGGAACACGAAACGGACAGGAAAAGCCCGATCAAAGGCATTTCTTCGATCAGCGATACCAGCCTGATAACGGTTCAGGGACACGGCATGGTCGGTGTCATAGGTGTTGATTCTCGGATTTTCAACGCCCTTGCCGGCAACGGAATCAGTGTGTTTCTGGTCGCTCAGGCTTCGTCCGAAAACAGTATAACTCTCGGCGTCAGAAATTCGGATGCCGCATACGCGGTGTCGCTGCTGAAAAAAACATTTGCGAAAGAAATTGCACAAAGAGAGATAGACCAGATATTTGCACAAGACGACCTGGCGACGGTTGCAATCGTGGGCGCAAATATGAAAGGTACGGTCGGCATTGATGCCAAATTATTCAACACTCTGGGACGTAACGGTATAAACGTTATCGCCATTGCTCAGGGCGCTCCGCAGATGCATGTCTCGGTGGTCATCAATAAAGAAAATCTGCAAAAGGCGTTAAGCACAATCCATGATTCGTTTTTCCTTTCGGAATATCAGGTGATAAACATATTTTTAGCCGGTGTAGGCACCGTGGGCGGCAATCTGTTGAAACAGATTCAAAATCAAATATCCACACTGCATGCCAATAACTCGCTCGAAATAAAAATTATCGGACTGGCAAATTCCAAACGTTTTGTTTACAATAAGGAAGGTATCAATATCGAAAACTACAAAAACATACTGGAAGCCGAGCCCGCCGCCGTGGAAAAGGAAGGTGGCAATGTCCTGCCGTCTTCGCCGCAGATTATCTGTGAAAGTATTGTCAATCTCAATCTTTTCAACAGTATTTTTGTGGACTGTACGGCAAACGACGAAATCCCGTCGATATACGGCGATTTGCTGAAACACAACATATCCGTGGTTACGGCTAATAAAATCGCCGCCTCTTCCTCATACGAATCTTATGCCACACTGAAACAGCACGCACGAAAAAGCGGCGTAAAATTTCTTTTCGAGACAAATGTCGGTGCCGGTCTGCCGATTATCAACACTATCAATGCACTGATAAACAGCGGCGACAGGATTATAAATCTCGAAGCTGTCCTGTCCGGAACGCTAAACTTTATATTCAATGTGTTAAGCAAAGATATTTCGTTGAGCAAGGCTGTGGAAATGGCTCAAAAATCAGGCTATTCGGAACCCGACCCAAGGATAGATTTAAGCGGAAAGGACGTGATACGCAAGTTGGTAATACTCTCGCGCGAAGCCGGATATCGTGTTGAACAAAGCGATGTTAAGGCGAATCTGTTTATACCGGACAATTGTTTCGACGGGTCGCCGGATGATTTTTGGACGGAACTGAAAAAATTGGACGACGGGTTTGAACTTAAACGAAAAACCCTGGCGGAACAGGGGAAAAAGTTCAGATTTGTGGCGACTTTGCACAATAACGGAAAAACGGTGGAGACATACGTGGGTTTGCAGGAAGTGGACAGCCGCCACCCGTTTTTCGAACTGGAGGGAAGCAACAATATAATTCTTATAACTACAGACCGTTACAAGGAGTATCCGATGATGATAAAAGGCTATGGCGCCGGAGCCGATGTTACCGCTGCCGGAGTATTTGCCGACATAATCAGTGTGGTAAATATCAGATAATACGAGGCAATGAGGCACGCGGATTATTTTTTAATTACGAATTACGAATTAAAAATTACGGAAGATCTGACATGTTTGCTCTCAATGGTTCATGTAAAGGGTGCATTTGGCTGCGACGTGGAGGCGGGGCGCGCCGCGTCTCTACGACGACATTGCGGAGTGCGTCTCGAAAGAGATATTTTTTAAACCGCAAAGGGCGCAGGGAACTTACGTTTGTGATACACTTTGCGCCCTTTGCGTTAAAATGTACTTTTCAGACGCCGGAGTTTTCGCAAACATACAGCAAAATAAAACGCAGATTATCGAGGATGATAATCTGCGTTTTTGTTAAAACTGTGTTATCTGCGCGTCTAATTCGGGAATGTTACGCCTAACCAGCTGGCGGAACGCAAATCCCGACAAAGCGACAACATGTCGATGACGCCGACGCCGACATCGGTATAATTGCTCAAGCCGATGCCGAAACGGATGCCCTGACTGTTGAAGTTTGTCAGTGCCGAGCGCGGAATGGAAATATCGAGCGTATAGCCGTCGGCGGATGTGGCGGCGGTTGCCGTTACTCCGGATGCCGTGGCTTCCGTCCATTGACCCTCGTTGCCGTCCCAGCGCTTTACTTCGCCTGTCGATGAAACCCAGAATTTGGATATTCCGGCGTCCACATCGAGAAGGGAGAGGTTGGCGGCGTCGATATAGAGATAGACGCCGTCGCCCTGCTGCGTGCCGGTTGCCGCCGCGACGGGCGTGCCGTCGCCGGCTCGGACACTTACATACAGATTATTTACATCGATACCCAAGCCCGCGCGGATGGAGGCTTCCGTCAGGCTGCCGACAAAAATGGGATAGTCGTCAATCCTGCTGCCGGTAACGGTCAGGTCGTTCAGCGTATATCCCCTGATGTACCACGGAGCCGTATTTTTATCGGTGGCGGCAAGACCCTGATTGGTGGTCGTCAGTGCGAGTATCGTTGTGTCGTTGAACAGCATCAGCGAGTTGTCGACGGCTTTTTCGGCGGCGCCGAACGGGAACGGACGTGTGCGGTGTTTGAAGTCGTACGCATCTTCGGTGCCGACGGCAACCTCCATCAGTTCAAAGCCCGTATCGCGTCCCTCGTCCGTTTCGTACGACAGCAGTGTTTCGCCTGTCGGCAGCACGAGCAGGTCGGGAGCGCTCATGAAATATTTGTCGGGCAGCATTTCGTAGAGGGCATATTCGCGGTCGGGGGTATCGCCTCTGACGGCGTTTGCCCAGTTTGCCGACAACGGCGAACGGACGGTGTACGGCTTGTAGGTCATGGTCTTGTTGTCGGCTAAAGCCACGACAATCTGCTCGCCTATCACAGCCGGTGCTGGTCCGATATTGTTTTTGCCGGTTCGCGAGGCAACCGTTTTGGCGCCCGTCCAGCTTCGATCGACGCCGTCGGGACCAAAATCCGTAACAGCGCTTGTCCATGTCTGCCCGTTGTCGGTCGATTCGATGACGACAATCTGCTGT
>JAISSE010000274.1 GCA_031273285.1 Prevotellaceae bacterium | reverse complement strand
GGCTGTATATTCAAACGTTCCTTTATCCGTTTTGACGGTTAATTTTCCGTAGTCGCTGTTTTCGACCCGTCCTACGATCTGCGCATCGACATTGTATTTTCGGGAGATGGCAATTATTTCATCGGCATAACATTCCGGCGTATATATTTCCATTCGATGTCCCATATTAAATACTTTATACATTTCTTTCCAATCCGTTCCGGATTCGTTTTGAATCAGTTCAAACAGCGGCGGAACGGGGAACAGATTATCTTTCACTACATGTAAATTATCAATAAAATACAGAATTTTCGTTTGCGCTCCGCCCGAACAGTGCACCATTCCATGAATATTGTGTCTGTGATATTTCAACACTTCTTTAATCACCGGAGCGTAGGTTCTTGTGGGCGAGAGTATCAATTTCCCGACAGGGATTCCGTTTATCGTATCCGTCAAACGTTTACTGCCGGAATATCTCAACTCCGGCGGCGTCAGCGGGTCGAAACTTTCGGGATACCTTTCGGCAAGCGGATCGAACGACAGTACATCATGACGTGCGGAAGTGAGTCCGTTGCTTCCCATGCCCCCGTTATATTCGCTTTCGTACAGCGCCTTGCCGAAAGAAGCAAGTCCTACGATAACATCTCCGGCGGCTATTCGGGCATTGTCGATAACCTCGCATCTTTTGATTCTTGCCGTCACAGTGCTGTCCACAATCACCGTCCTCACGAGGTCGCCCACATCGGCGGTTTCGCCTCCCGTGAGCCTCAAATCAATTCCCTGCGACTGCATCAAGTCCGTAAACTCCTGTGTTCCTTCAATAATGGCGGCAATCACTTCTCCGGGTATCAGATTTCTGTTTCGCCCAATGGTTGACGAAAGCAGAATATTATCGGTAATCCCCACGCACAACAAATCGTCAAGATTCATCACTATCGCGTCCTGCGCAATGCCTTTCCACACGCTCATGTCGCCCGTTTCCTTCCAATAGATGTATGCCAGCGAGGATTTTGTGCCGGCTCCGTCGGCGTGCATCGCCAGACAGTAGTCGGGATCGTTGGTTAAAATATCGGGAATGATTTTACAAAATGCTTTGGGAAATAATCCCTTGTCAAGATTCCTGATTGCTCCGTGCACATCTTCTTTCGATGCGGACACTCCTCTTTGTTCATATCTAAGATTCATACTCTATAACCATCCTTTCTGTTTATACCATCCTATTGCTTCTTCCGTTCCTCTGTCCAAATCGTAATCGGCTTTGAAGCCGAAATCCGTTTCGGTGGGTTTCGTTTCACATTTCCAGTTCATAACTCTCAGGATTTTGTATTTATCCCTGTTCAAGGTGGGCGATTTTCCGAACCATCCGCAAACGGTATCCATGGAACATGAAATGGCGTTCACCAAAAACAGCGGCACGCGTATCTTCAACGTATGTTTACGTCCCAGATGTTTTTTCACTATGACGGCATATTCCTCATCGGTGTATTCTTTGCCGTCGGACACGAAATAGCCCTTTTGCAGGATGTTGCTTTCGCAGGCAATGAGCGCCAGCCTGACCAAATCGCGCACATATATAAACGTTAGATATTGGGTTTTGAAGCCCATTGTAGGCACAAGTCCGTTGGCTACCGTTCGGTTGAAGACGAAATAATCCTTTTCTCTCGGACCGTAAACTCCTGTGGGTCGCAGGAAGATATACGGAAAATCGGGAAGCGAAGCGATAAATCGTTCGGATTTGAGTTTACTTTTGCCGTACAGGGTATCCGGTTTCGGCTCGTCGGACAGCATTATCGGCGCTCCTGTTTCGGCATCTCCCGGTCCCCATGCCGACAAGCTGCTCATATAAACGAATTTGACGGGTACGGCGTCCGCTTCAATCAGCGCTTCCGTAAAATTCCGTGTATATCCGTAGTTTATTTTGTCGAAATCGTCTTTGTTGTTACACTTGGTTACGCCCATGTTGTGTATTATGTAATCGAACCTGCCTTCGGCGTTTTTCAGTTCCCTAAGCTGTTCGACCAATAACGCCTTATCATGATATTTGAG
Source organism: Prevotellaceae bacterium (assembly GCA_031273285.1). Taxonomy (GTDB): domain Bacteria; phylum Bacteroidota; class Bacteroidia; order Bacteroidales; family UBA932; genus JAIRLF01. Next base: position 2,738 of record JAISSE010000274.1, on the reverse strand, counting down.
GTCGATGAACTTTATCCTTTCATCGCTCAAATACTGCTTATTGCTTGTAGCTCTTACAGCCGCATAAGTTTCATATCCTTTGTTAAGAGCTTCTTCCACCAGAAACCCGCCGATAAATCCGGCGGCTCCTGTAATTAATACCTTCATACGAAAATCATTTTTTTGTTACACCTGTCATTCGCTTTGTCCGTCGCCGATGCGTGAAACGAATGTTTTATATTGATATATTTTGACCGCAAAGATATATCTTTACAACGGATTTACAACATGAGCCACGATTTTTTGTCACCGAATTACACGAATTTCCACGAATGAAACCGAATTTCTAATCCACAAATTCATAATTCATAATTCATAATGGGGGAAAAAAAGTGGGTAAGCTACTTATATCGCACCGCTACAACTGCCTACCTTTGCTGCCTTCCGACCCTGGAGGATTCAACAGGAGCTGGTCGTATAAGACTTACCCGAGCGCAAAAGTAGTAAAAATAATCAATCCGCAAGCAAATATATTTAAAAAAAAGAATCCGCGCCTAACTTAACTTATGATTTACATCCGATTGCAAAATCATTTTGAACGATGAACTATTCGTGGAAAACGACCCCCTAACAGGGTTAAAATGGCTGTTAGGGTTTGAAATCTTTGAACCAACGCCGCTCGCGCGGATTTGTAATCCGTGCGTTCCCGCCGATGTGCGTGGAACAGCGGAGAACAGAGGCTGCGGCACGGGTTGCAAACCCGCTCCGGCGGAACATGACAGTCGCACTCGGTCGTGTGTGAGTGTCGCACTCGGTCGTGTGTGGGTGTCGCACTCGGTCGTGTGTGGGTGTCGCACTCGGTCGTGTGTGAGTGTCGCACTCGGTCGTGTGTGAGTGTCGCACCCGGTCGTGTGTGAGTGTCGCACTACCGGTCGAACGGTTGTAACGTTACAAAAATTTAGCCGTAGAGACGTGGCGCGCCACGTCTTCACCGAAACGGTGCATGCGTTATTACCGAAACGGTGCATGCGTTATTACCGAAACGGTGTATACGTTATTACCGAAACGATGCATGCGTTATTACCGAAACGATGCATGCGTTATTACCGAAACGGTGCATGCGTTATTACCGAAGCGTGAGTGTCGTCATTACCGAAACGTGATATACTTTTCTCGGCATGATTTTGTGCATCGGTATTAATGCACAAAACCTCCGTGGAGACGGAGCGTGCCCCGCCCGTCTCCACGACAAATCTGCGCATGATTGCTAATCCCGTAAATCCTGTCTCCGCTCGCGGCTAAATCTTTTTTTGAGGTGCTATGGTAAGAGATAACGACTATGTACCCTTTGTTCTGCGTCAGGATAGCCCGAAGGGCTTGATTTTCATAACCGCAGGTCATCGACCTGCGGAAAAGTACCCGTATGTTCTCTGCCTGAAAGGCAGGACTGAAACGTAAATTCAGAACTCCTGACCCGATTACTTAATAGTTTTTAATTATCAGCATTTTACAAAGTTACTACCCCGAATTGTAAATGTCGTGATTTTATGACAGGTGGGGGGGGGGATTAAAATAAAAGAGAGAAAACCGAGTAAAGGAAAAAAGTTATACATTTGCAAAAAAATATAATAAAGAAATGCAGAAACAATTACCCTTTTTTCCGTCAAATACGAAATTGATCAATTCGAGTTTAGGTTATCGCAAACAGGATGGATATGTTTATTACCTTCACAACGGCAATCCGATATACTGTCATTCGGAGACAGACCGCAACGGCTATCGTTTTTGTTTGGGCAATTTGATAATGAACAATTTATGCAGCATAACCGAGTTGAGCGAATCCCTGGGCGAAAACCGCAAGAATATAGAACGTTACGCCAAGGTACTGCGAGAAAAAGGCAGTTCGTGGTTTTTTGCCCGTAAAGAGACCCGCGGACAGTGTCATAAAGTGACCGGAGAGAAACTGTTATCCATACAGGAGAAATTAGACAAAGGCAACAGTAAATACCGTATAGCTCAGGAAGAAGGCATAAGTGAATCCGCCGTTACATATCATATAGATAAAGGCAATTTGACGGTAAAAAAAAAGCCGAATCGGAGTTAAGCAGTCCCCAGACACGTTCGATAGAATCGCTGCAAGCGGCAGAACACATGGGAATAGCCGCAAGCCGAATGGAAGAACGGACATTGGCGGCTTTCGGTTTCCTGCCGATTTCCGTAACCCGATTTGAAGCCTGTGAAAGCATACAGGGCGGCGGCGTGTTGTTTTTGTTGCCCTTTTTATTGGAATGCGGCCTGATGAGTTACCGCAATCATTACAAAGAACGGGAAGGTTACTACGATTTCGATTCCTTTATCATTTTATATGCGTTTCTTGTCTTACATCGCATCAAAAGCATGGAGCAAACCAAGGGGATAAATCCCGGTGAGTTAGGAAAACTGATAGGCTATGACCGTATTCCGGAGACAAAGAAACTCAGGGGTTTAATCAAGGAACTGACCCAACAGAAAAAGTGTTCCGACTGGGGAGCGTCCCTTTCCGGCGACTGGATAAAAGAAGAGGAACCGGAACTGTATTACATAGACGGTCATGTACAGGTATATCACGGATATTTAGCGAATTTGGGTAAAAAACATGTAAGCCGTCAACGCCTGTGTTTACCCGGGATGATGGAATTTTGGGTGAACTCCGTCAGCGGCAATCCCTTCTTTTTCATCACCGCCCAGGTGAATGAAAAGATGATAGAAATGCTTGAAGA
>JAISSE010000123.1 GCA_031273285.1 Prevotellaceae bacterium | reverse complement strand
CTTTTGAGTAATATTGAAAACATTCTGCTCAATGGAACGCAACTGATATTAAATCGTGTATTCGAAACGGTTGGCTTTGATGTCATTAATGGCGACATACTCAAACATTTGGTTACCGTCCGTTTGTGTCAGCCGTCAAGCAGGGCGGGTACGGTTGATTACCTGCAGTCGTATTTTGACGAAGATGTTGAACTGCAGAGGATTTATGGGATTGAGCGTGGATAAAGTGTTGAATATTGCCAAGACAGTCACCACCCTGAAAATCAAATTGCCTGCAAGCGGTGAAACGCTAATGATTATGGCTTTAATTATAAAGATACGCCGAATATTACCGTGAATTAATAATCGTTGCCGAAATTGAGAAAATAGAAACTCAAATTGCAGCATTTGAACAGGAATTATAGGAAATTCCGGAACAAAAAGAACAAATCCTCAAAAAGTATTTGTAAGTTATCCCACTGATTCTTTTCTAATTGATAATTGATAAAATTTCCCTTCCAGCTCCCTAATTAGCGTCTGTCCGAAAACTCCCGTTCTCAAAGAAATTAATATATAATTAATTGATATAGATATATTTTACAAATATTATATGATGAAATTTTATCCCGAATCTTTGAATGATTTGACTCCTGTGAGCGAACTTTGCAATATTAACGATTTCAAAGTACGTATTTTATATGCAGTTCTAAAATCCCGACAGAAAATTATTCGTCTTTATTTATGCCTATATACATTTGTTTAACAGGCTATTATGAGTTTTCGTAATTGTTACTGTTACTGTGCTATTATAATCTTTTTAATTTCCCGCATTTTTTTATCTTTGTTCCACACTCTCATGAGGTATATACCCTGTGTGATACCGGTAACGTCGATATTTCCCGATACATTTTCGAAGACTTTCACAAGTTCGCCCGAAAGAGCAAACAGTTCTATTTTCGAGGAAGTCAGCGGGGAGTTGTCTTCCTCCTTCAGATGGACGGTACCTCTTGCAGGATTGGGATATGCTCTGAACGAGACACGTGTGTTTCTGCCTTCCCTGTCGTTGTCTTCAAGTTCGATGTAATCGGAAGGGAAGCCGGCGTCGTTGCGGCAAAATATGGGGCGCATCATCAGCGAGCCTTCGAAAACGGACGGTTCCCATGCCTGTCCCAGACTGTAGAACACGTTGCTTTTCGAGTTGCGGTTTCTGTCGAAGCCGATATTCAGGAAGTCTTCGCCCGTCTGAAGCCATCCCACATAAAATATTGAGCCTTCGGAAAGATATACGGGTTTCTCAAATTTGTAGGCAACATATCTGTTGAGACTGTCTCTGAAGACCGGTCGCCCGTTGATTTCCTGATGTATCAGTTCTCCGGGAACGCCTCCGGCATCGTCCCAGACGGCAACGATGAAGTTGTGATCTGCATTGACGTCGTTCACCGCTCTGTTGAAATACATGTACACGCCTCTAAGGCTGTCGGCGATGTATGTGCGGAATTTTATCGCCACCTTGCCCAGGTTGGCGCCGTTTCCGAAAATGCCGTATCCGTTTTCCGCTGTTCCGTCGTCGTATGCATAGCAGTCCTTGAAACTGTAAACCACTCTGTTTGTATCGTTATGGCGCAGTGCGGTACGGAAATTCGAGGGGTCGCTGTCCGTTACAATCCAGCTCAGCACTTCGACGGAAACCGAATCGTCATTGACCGAAAAGTCGTAGCGGGGTATTGCGTACGAGAGATTTATGACGCTGCCGTCGCGAATGTTTTCAGCGCCCGCGGAGTAGGATAAAGTGCTGCCCGAAGCTCCGTAGATGCAGCGCAGGCGGAAATTGCGGGTAACGCTTCTGGTTCCCCATCCGAGATTCGTGTAATTCAGTTCGAGATTCATGGGATTGTCGAACAGCTCGGCTTTTGCGGCTTCCAGATGCGCGGCGGGAATCGTCTCGTAGCCTGTGGTCAGTCTTTTGGGTTCCTTTATCAGCGCTATGTCCGGGATATTGCCGGCGTTTGCGGTTCTGTTTTTATCCAGATAGACATAATCCAGATGCCAGTGATCCGAAGACGTGCTTCGTCCGGGGAAACTCGGATGGACGTTTATGCTTGCATAATTGATGAAACGGAAGCTGAAACCGTCCTGAAGATATTTGGTGTCTTCGATTTTAATATCCGCTCTGAAGAATTTGAATCCGATACTGTCGTCTGCAATAACCGTTACGGTTCCGGTTAAATGATCGGATATTTCGATTTTGCTGTTCGCGACAACCGAGGCGCTCCAGACGCTGTTCCATTTGTTGTCCGCAGGCGAATAAAATTCCAGCGACAGGGAATCGCCGCTTTCGGGCATGTCGCCGTAACCCTGCGGCTGGAAATAAAAACTCAGCCCGACGGAATCTGCCGGCTGATATGTCAGCCGGATAAATTCGGAGGTCAAAGTATCTGCCGGAAATGTCGAACTCGAAGCTCCGTCGTAGATTTTGCCCTTGCTGTCGAACGGGTCGAAAGTCGCAACGCCAACGGTAGGCGGATTGACTGCAAAACATCTGTTTACGTATACCGACCGGCTGTTTCGCCACAGCCCGGCGTTCGGAACCGACTGCTCCGCCTGCGAAAAATCGTCGACAAACGGCAATTCAAGGCTAAGCGGCGATTTTGTCCTCACCGACTGATACGCCGTCCGGGGTACACGGATATTTTCGTCAAGCCCCGTCAATATTTCCTGAGCCTGAGTCTTTGTTACCGTGAATACTGCCGCTGCAAACAACAGCTTCAACCACATTTTTCTGCCTGCCTCTATCCTCATAATAAAAATAAACTGAGTGCAAAGTTAAAACATATTTTGCAAAAACAAATTTTTTTCTCCTAAATGCGTATTATATTTGGGAATGTGAAATAAATAATAATCTGCGGAACTCCGTTAAATCCGCGTCATCAGCGTGCCGAATTACTTTTCGGACAGTTTCATTTGCCGGGGGCTCTATGTTACTTTCCAAATTTTTCCGTATAAATTTTTCATTTTTATGCACTGTTTTTGTTTATAGAGTTCATATACTCCAGTTGATAAGGCTGTTTGTTTTTTACAACAGCAAAAATGCGATGAATGATTTTATTCCTGACATTGTTGATAACGACCCAGTCATTTTTCCCTTCGGCACGTTTTCGTTCGTAATACAGTTTCAAATTCGCATCATACCGTACGGCAC
>JAISSE010000300.1 GCA_031273285.1 Prevotellaceae bacterium | reverse complement strand
TTCACTGTTTTGATTTGCAGGGATGGAGAGATTCGAACTCCCATCAACGGTTTTGGAGACCGCTATTCTACCCTTGAACTACATCCCTGAAAAAGAGTTGGCCGTTTCGTTGAGTATTGAAACGACCAACTCAAAAAAAAGAGAGAAATTTATTCTATTATCTCGGTAATCTGCCCTGCACCAACCGTACGTCCGCCTTCGCGTATTGCGAAACGGAGATTCAGGTTAAGAGCGACAGGATAGATAAGAGTAACCGTGATTGTAACATTATCGCCCGGCATAACCATTTCCACACCTTCGGGCAATTCCACTTCACCTGTGATATCAAGTGTACGCAGATAGAATTGCGGACGGTAATTGTTGCGGAACGGCGTATGACGTCCGCCTTCCTCTTTCTTCAAAACATAAATTTCGGCTTTGAATTTAGTATGAGGAGTGATGGTGTTCGGACGTGCGATAACTTGACCCCGTTTGATTTCCTTCTTGTCGATACCGCGCAGCAGCAGACCTACGTTGTCGCCGGCTTCGCCTCTGTCAAGAAGTTTGCGGAACATTTCAACGCCTGTAACGACCGATTTTTTGGGTTTTTCACCCAGTCCGATGATTTCGATTTCTTCCTGCACCTTGATGATACCCGTTTCGATACGTCCCGTAGCAACGGTTCCGCGTCCGGTGATGGAGAATACGTCTTCGACGGGCATGAGGAAAGGTTTCTCGTTGTCGCGCGGAGGTATGGGAATATATTCATCAACCGCAGCCATCAGTTCGAGCACTTTTTCTTCCCATTGCGGGTCGCCGTTCAAAGCGCCTAATGCAGAACCCCTGATGATGGGAGCGTTATCCCCGTCAAACTGATAGAAATTCAGAAGCTCGCGCAATTCCATTTCAACCAGTTCCAGCATGTCGGGGTCATCGACCGCATCAACTTTGTTCATGAAAACAACAATACGAGGCACATTCACCTGACGAGCCAACAGGATATGTTCGCGCGTCTGGGGCATTGGACCGTCGGTAGCGGCACAGACCAGAATTGCGCCGTCCATTTGAGCCGCGCCTGTAACCATGTTCTTAACATAGTCGGCGTGTCCGGGACAGTCAACGTGGGCATAGTGCCGGTTAGCTGTTTGATACTCAACGTGAGCAGTGTTAATTGTGATACCTCTTTCTTTTTCTTCGGGAGCGTTATCGATAGAATCGAAACTGCGGATTTCGGAAGTATAGCCTTGTTTGGCTAAAACAGAGGTAATAGCGGCAGTAAGAGTGGTTTTGCCATGGTCAACGTGACCGATGGTGCCAATATTTACGTGCGGCTTGGACCTGTCAAATTTTTCTTTTGCCATAATTACTAAAACTTATTTTTAACGTTAAAAATTACTTATTCTTATCTTATTTTTAATACTTTGTTTTAAATCAAATCTTTCTATTCAAATCTAAAATCAGAGCCGACGATGGGAATTGAACCCATGACCTCTTCCTTACCAAGGAAGTGCTCTACCCCTGAGCTACGTAGGCGTTCCTTTTTGGAGCGGAAGACGAGGTTCGAACTCGCGACCCTCAGCTTGGAAGGCTGATGCTCTACCAACTGAGCTACTTCCGCAATGTCCAATTTCGTGGGGAGAGCAGGATTCGAACCTACGAAGTCGTACGACAGCAGATTTACAGTCTGCCCCAGTTGGCCACTTTGGTATCTCCCCCTTTTGAACGATTAAAGAGCCGATAGAGGGATTCGAACCCCCGACCAGCTGATTACAAATCAGCTGCTCTGACCAACTGAGCTACATCGGCGTTAATCATTATTTCAATGAACATGCTCTTGATTTATGGTCATCAAAAGCGGGGACAAAGGTACTGCTTTTTTTTATTCCTGCAAATCTTTATTGATATTTTTATAAAGATTTTATTTTAATCCTTTTCAGCAAAATCGCCGAATTGCTGAATATCATCGGATTGCAGTTCCCTGCTTCGGAGTAAAACCGGTTGAAAAAATACAAAGCGGGAATGCGAAAAACATGTATCCGGCAGCATAATCGAAAGAATATTCCGGGAATCTTTGTCCCTCGACAAAAGTTCGCGGTTGCGAATGCTCCTTTTTCGTGCGATACTACGATTTCACTCTTTCGTAATATTCTCTGCTGCGGGTATCTACCCTGATTTTCTCGCCCTGATTGATGAACAGCGGCACTTTTATTTCCGCTCCGGTTTCCATGGTTGCCGGTTTCATCGCCGACGACGAAGCCGTATCGCCTTTCAGTCCGGGTTCGACGTAAGTTACCTCCAGATCCACGAAAGGCGGCAGTTCGCATGTCAGAACGCGGTCTTCGTCGGCATTGAACATCATCTCGACATATTGCCCTTCCTTTATCAAATCGGCATTGTCGACCATGTCCGGTGGCAGCAATATTTGCTCGAAAGTTTCGTTATGCATGAAATTATAACCGGAATCATCCTTGTAAAGATACTGATAGGGACGTCGTTCGATGTTGACCAAATCGATTTTTTCGCCTGCGGTAAACGTGTTCTCCAGAATTCTTCCGTTTTCCAGATTCCGCATTTTTACCTTTACGAAAGCGCCTCCCTTGCCCGGCTTGACATGCTGAAACCATGTTATCGAACAGGGTTTGCCGTTAAAATTAAAACATAATCCGTTTTTAAAATCTGCTGTAGTTGCCATTATATTTATTTTGACTGTTAAAAATATGATATTTCTCTTGTTGTTACCGAAAATAAATGTCCGTCCATATATTCCTGTTTTTCAGTCCAGTTCCCGACAGAATCGAGAACGTACTTGTAGCTCAGTGTCAATTTTTGCGGGTCACCGGAATACGAAGTTGTTTCCGTAACGACATTCCCGTTTGTATTATAAGTATATGATTGTGTATGAAGAATTTTACCCGCCGCATTGACTTCCGTTTTCGTTTCCGGAAGCCCCCTGTTATTATAGGTGTATTTGAAATTGATTGTCGCGCCGGGCATTTGCTGGGTTTCGGACTGTAACATGCCCGATGAATTATAACTGTATTTCAAGGTACGGAAAGGTTCTCCGTTGTCGTAATCAACTCGCTGTGTTACCTGCTTTTTGGAGTTTAAAGTATATTTTTCGTGCACGCGCGGCGTCTCCGATTCAAATTCGATATTTACGGTTATATCTGTGGGGGTGCCGATATATTTTTTCACGAAGTTCCTGTTATACTCAAAGTTATTCACTTTTTCCTCCGCAAGTTCGCCGGAAGAAGAATAGGTAAATACACCGCGATACAGGACTTCCCCCGAAGGAGCGGCGTATGTTTCTTCGGTTTTCAATCCTGATTTGTTGAATACAAAAGTCGCCTTTCTTTCTTCTTTTTTGCTGTTATAGTCATAATTTGTAAGCTGATACTCTTTTTCGACGAGCGAACTTACATTTCCTTTAAGTCCGAAATCCGCAAGTTTATTGTCGAATTGCGACCGCGACGCAAAAAAGAAACAGCAAAGCAGAATCGTACATATTGTCTTTTTCATTGCTTAACCTCCTGTGTTTTCAGAGCTTCGGCAAGCTGTTCGTTAAAGTAACCGCTTCCGTTACGTCTGTCGAATCTTTCCGCCAAATCCTTTGCTTTGTTATAATAATAACTGTAAATTTCCTTCGAATCATACGTATTATCCTCTCTGTACCAGGCAAGCGAGGGATTAACGTTCAGTGTTACTGTTTCCCCGCCCTGCAACAGGGGCAAAACGCTTATGGAAAAAAGAAAATCCAGATAATCTTCGCTGTCCACATTCCAGTGCGCGTGGCTTTCAAAAAACGGCCATGCCTTTTCCCTGTCATAATCGGTTAAAAATCGAATCATTATCCCGACTTCGGCTATTTGCGAGGTATCGGACAGTTCTGCCAGATCGGCTTCCGCTTTTTGGAAATATTCATACGCTTTTTCCATATCGCCGGCTTTTTGGAAATATTTTACGCAACTGCAATAGCATGAAAAAGGCATGTGCGTGCAGGTTACTTTTTTCGTGAGCATACTGCTTCCCACAGCGAGAGCTTTGTCGAAGTTTCCCAGGCGCAGTTCGAGTTCGACTTCATCATCCAGTTCACAGGCGCGGCAGTTTGTCATGTCGTCCCTGACTTCTTTGTTTCTGAGGTCGATATATTTTCGGGCGTCGTCCGAATTGCCGAGAAAAAAAGCCATGTGGACTTTGCCCGTATAATATGGTCGCAAACTGTAACCGTTTCGCAACAGGCGTGTTTTGAAATCTTCGGAAATAGATTCTATCTGTTCCAGCGAGATGGAACTGTTGCGCCTGACCGAACCCAGCATCCATTTATATTCCCAAAGGAAATCGTCCTCGTTGAACAGTTCGGGATTTTTGTCGTAAGCATCAAGTATCCATGTGAATGCCGGCAAACTTTCGTCGCAGCGTGAAGTTTCCTTTTCGTCTCTTATCAGTTCCAGACGGAGTTCGAATCCCCATTCGACGTCGTTATGTGCATCTGCCAGATTAATTGCCTGTTTCAGCAGCGCTATTCTGTCGCCGGGAGACGAAAGTTTTTCCTTCCGAATCAGTAATTTTTGTATTTGCAATGCGTAATCCATTCTAACACTTATTGTTAATCGTTTAAAATCATTAAAAAACCGCGACAAAATTAAGCAATATCATCCACTTCTTTAATTTTTTCTCTTATTTTCTTCTCTATTTCTTCGCTTAATTCCGGATTATCAGTCAGTAATTTTTTTACGGCGTCTCTTCCCTGCGCCAGTCTTGTCTCTCCGTAGCTGAACCATGAGCCGCTCTTTTTGATGATGTTAAGGTCGGTACCCAAATCAATGATTTCCCCGATTTTCGATATTCCTTCGCCGAACACCATATCAAATTCGGCTTTCTTGAACGGTGGCGCCATTTTGTTTTTGACAACTTTCACCCGCGTACGCGATCCCCAATGGTCGTCGCCTTCTTTCAGGGAGGATATTTTGCGCACGTCGATACGTACCGAAGCGTAGAATTTAAGGGCATTACCGCCTGTTGTCGTTTCGGGGCTTCCGAACATGACACCGATTTTGTCGCGCAACTGGTTGATAAACACACAGCAGGTGTTTGTCTTGTTGATTGTCCCCGCAAGTTTACGCAAAGCCTGCGACATCAGACGGGCTTGCAAGCCCATGTTTTTATCGCCCATATCGCCTTCGATTTCCGTTTTGGGAGTCAGGGCGGCAACAGAGTCAATAACCACAATATCAACGGCTCCGGAGCGAATCAGCTGGTCGGCTATTTCCAAAGCCTGTTCGCCGTTGTCGGGTTGTGAAATCAGTAAGGTATTGACGTCCACGCCAAGTTTCATCGCATAGGTTCTGTCGAAAGCATGCTCGGCGTCGATGATGGCGGCGATTCCTCCCGCTTTCTGGGCTTCGGCGATTGCATGTATCGCCAGAGTTGTTTTTCCCGAAGATTCGGGACCGTAAATTTCGATTACTCTGCCTCGCGGATATCCGCCGATTCCCAAAGCGTTGTCGATACCAATCGAACCGGACGAGATAACAGGTACATCTTCCACTGCCTTGTCGCCCATCTTCATGATTGTTCCTTTTCCAAAATCTTTCTCGATTTTGTCGAGCGCAGCCTGTAAGGCTTTCAGTTTCTCGCTCTTGCCGTCTGTGTTTTTTTCTTCTTTTGCCATAATTATTTTTTATTATAGAGTTCGGGATTTAAATTCGGGTCGTTATACATTTTCATTTGTCTGTATGTTTTCATATATTTTCTACCGGAAGCGATGTCTTCCAGCAGTTGGTCGATAGCCGTCGAGAGGTCTTCCTGCTGCTCTTTCAGGACGGTCAATTTTTGGCGGCACAGGTCGATGTGTCCGGCAACAGTGTCCGTTCTAAGGGTTTCCATGTGCATGTGATATATTTTCAGCGCGAGTATCGACAGTCTGTCGATAGCCCATGCCGGGCTTTCGGTATTGACGGTTGCATCCGGCAGTTTAATCACATCCTTAAATTCGTCGAGAAAATAAGCGTCAATCAGTTCGACCAGGTCTGTCCTGTCCTGATTCGATTTGTCGATTCTTCTTTTTATTCGCAGTGCTTCAAGCGGGTCGATATCCGGCTTGCGGATAATGTCTTCCAGATGCCACTGCACCGTGTCTATATGGTTTTTCGAAAACAGAAAATATTCGACGGACTGCATCGGATAGGGATTATCTATGGGAGTATCAACATTATCCGTTTCGTGATACAATTCTATGGACTTGTTGAAAATGTCCGTGCAAAACCGTGAAAACAGCCTGATATTCATCTTTGCCTCCCGAATAAATTGTCGATAAATTCCTTGAAATAATATTTTCTATCCTGCTTTACGTCAATTGCTTTCAACTCGTTCTCGACTGCCGAAAAATATTCCTTCACTTTGGCGTCGGCTAAATCTCTCACTTTCAAGCTGTCGTATATTTCCTTCATTTCGGCATATTTTTTTTCAACGGGAATATCCTTTTCATTCAGCAGGGCAATCAGCCGTTTCTTCCGGTCGCCTTTTGCCAGACGGATGGCGGAGGTCAGCAGATATGTCTTTTTATTGTTTGCGATATCCAGTCCGGTATCCTTTCCGATTTTTTTGGAATCGGAATAGGAGTCCATTATATCATCCTGAATTTGAAATGCCATACCCAAATTCAGCCCGAGCCTTGCGAGCCTGTCGACATCCGACGACGAAGCGCCGCCCATAATCGCACCTATTTTTGTTGATACGGAGATAAGCGCCGCCGTTTTGAGTTCGATCATTTTCAGATAGTCTTCTTCGGTTACGGTGGTCTTGTGTTCGTAATTCATGTCATACTGCTGACCTTCACACACATTGAAAGCCGCCTTGTTGAAGCTCTGCAATATTTCGGGAATTTTCGATATTTCGGCATAATACAATAATTTATAGGATTCTATGCACATGGCGTCTCCCGAAAGAATTGCCGTATTGATATTCCATTTTTTGTGGATTGAGGGCTGATTTCGTCTCATATCCGCTTTGTCCATTATATCGTCGTGCACCAGTGTGAAGCAATGAAATACTTCCAGACCCGCCGCCGGCAGAATACACTTGTCCGTTATTCTGTCGGTGAACAGATTACACGACAGCAGCGCCAGTATCGGTCTGATTCGTTTGCCTCCTATTGATAAACTGTACGCTATGGGAGCATACAAATCCGACGGTCCGTCGGGATATTGTATGCCTTTCAAAGATTTTTCCACCAATTCTTTAATATCTTCGGCTGAATACATGAGTAACAATTTAATTCAAACTAATTTTCTTTTTTCGTTTGCGGGAAAATTTCCCCACTGCAAATATATTATT
>JAISSE010000299.1 GCA_031273285.1 Prevotellaceae bacterium | reverse complement strand
GCGCCGCGCAAGCCTACCCACGAGATGTAGTGCCGGGCTTTGTTCGACATCCTTTTCAGCGGTATCAGGCAAATCCATACGGCAAGCGGACGGGCAAAGAAAATCATGAACAGGCTTATTGCCATTCCGATGGCTGCAATGGGAAGCAGTTCCGACGGATTGACAAGCAGTCCGAGCGTCAGGAACATGACTATCTGGAAAAGCCAGGTCATACCGTCCATGAATTTTTTGGAGGTTTTTTTATGGACAAACTTGGAGTTGCCTATGACCAGTCCGCTGATATATACCGCCAGATAGCCGTTGCCTTTCAGGTCGTTTGTTATCGAAAATATGATGAACAGCACCGTCAGCAGCAGAACCGGATACAGCGATTCGTTGTCGAGGTTGATTTTATTGATCAGCTTCACGACAATACGCCCGAAAACATAGCCGAAAGCCGCTCCTATGGCAAGCTGCATGATGAAATTACCCGCTATTACCCACAAGCTCCCCTCGCCTATTTTCAGCCACTGGATGAAAGTTATGGTAAGCAGATATGCCATGGGGTCGTTGCTGCCGCTTTCCAGTTCCAGCAGAGGTTTCAGCCGTTCCTTTAGAGCCAGCCCTCTGGCTCCGAGTATTGCAAACACCGAAGCCGAATCGGTGGACGACATCACCGAAGCCAGAAGCATGGCTTCGAGAAACGAAAATGTTATCGCCGTAAAGACATGTTTGGTCAGAAAATAAACGAAGACGCCGGTTATAAGCGCCGTAAGCAGCACTCCCAGCGTCGCGAGTATGATGCCGTGAACCATGACGGGGCGTATTTCCGTGTATTTCGTATCCATCCCGCCCGAAAACAAAATGACATTCAGGGCAAGAACGCCTATGAACTGCGCGTTTTCGGGATTCGAAAACTCCAGACCGAATCCGTCGTGTCCGAACACCATCCCGACAACCAGAAACAGAACCAGAATGGGAACACCGAACCGGTATCCCGTTTTACCTGCGATGATACTGACAAACAGCAGGAACGAACCCATCAATATAATATTGTCTACCGAAAAATCCATCCTGTCCAGATATTAGCTTTTCTACTACTTATTTTCATCTCATTCATTTACTGCAATCCTGCCTTTTCTGCACCTCAAAGATACAGACAATTCGGCAATCTGCCAAACTCAAGCCGCAACCGGCTGAAAACAAGTCGCAAAATGTCGTCCGCAACGGCTTTGTCTATCCGCTGTGCGCTATTATTCGCTGCAATTTAAGTATCTCGAACAGTTTTTTTATATTCGGCATGAAAATCAGGCTGTCTTCGTACAGCGGATTCGCCGGATGCAGCCTTACGAGTCCCGTTTCCTCCTCACAGTCGGCTATCCGGTTAATGATTATGCCTTCTTTTTCGTGTACGATGACAAACGTTTTCCCTTTGCCGAACAACAGTTTTCGCTGCCGGGACACGGCTTCCGTTTCCCGGCATATCAGTATATCCCCCGGCGTATAGCTGCTGTCGGTGCCGTCGTTCATGCCGTCGCCCCGCACTTCGAAGCACATGTAGCTCCTTTTGCCTCCGCTTTCCGGAATGACCGGCAACGCGGGCAAAGTGTCAAGATATGCACGGTCGTCAAGCCGGTTAAGGTATTCCGCCTGCGCGTGCCGGCTAATCAGGGGCGCATACACCGGCTGTTTGCAGGCGTATGCCGCTGCTTCCAATTCCTGCCGGCACGGGTTCTTAATCATTTGTCCGCGTCCCGTAATCAGCCATTCGACATTCAAATCGGGATAACAGTTCGCGATTTTCTCAATAATTTCGGACCCGACGGAAGGGCTTCGGGACGAAAGATATCCCAAAGATATTCCGACCGATTCCTCGAAACGGTTTCTGCCCGCGCCCTTGTATGCCGCAAATTTCCGCAATCGTTCTTTTGTATTCACTTATTCCTCGATTTTTTTATCCACGAATATTTCTTTATCCTCGAATATTTCTTTTTATCCACGAATTTTTTTATCCACGAATTACACGAATGGCACGAATTTTTTTAATTTTTATCGAATTTTCACGAATAAAAAATCCTTCGGATTTTTTCTGTCTACGCATGATTGACAATCCCATTCTCAACTCTCAACTCTCAACTCTCAACTCTCAACTCTCAACTCTCAACTTTCCACTCTCAACTCTCAACTCTCACTTGTTAAGCAGCACTTCTACGGCTTTTTTCAGTTGCATGTCTTCACCCGCCACGAGTTTGTCGGGAGCGTTTGCAATCATGTAGTCGGGTTCCAGCTGCTGATTTTCGAGATAGCTGCCGTCGGGCAATCTGTACCCCACGATTGGAATGCCGAATACCAGAGTCGGGTCTTGCAGGGTTTCCCACGATACGCTGGTCATGGTACCCGGAACGGGCATTCCGACAAGTTTGCCGATATTCTGGTGTCGATAAACCCAGGGCGAACCGTGCGCATTCGAGTAGTTCGCCTCTCCGACAATCATGACGGAGGGCTTGTTCCATCGACGGCTCGGCATGTCGCAGGATTCAACGCCTTGAATCACCTGCGTGAAATATTTCCGACCGCTGAACAGCACTTCCAAATCTTCGTGCAGACGTCCGCCGCCGTTGAAGCGCGTATCAATCACAATGCCTTCCCTGTCGTTGAATTTGCCAAGAATATCGGAATAAATCGAACGGAAACTCGGATCGCCCATGCTTTGAATATGCACGTATCCAAGACGTCCGCCGGACAGACGTTCCACATCCGCCTCACGCTGTTTGACCCAGCGCGCATACAGCAGGGCGTTTGCACTCGCCTGCGAAACCGGCTTGACAACTTCTTCCCAGCGTTCCTTCGTTGCTGGATTGTACAGTGCGACCAGAGTCTGTTTGCCCGCCAGCTTGTTCAGAAGCGGAAAATAATCCCGACCGGCAGTGATTTTATCGCCGTTGACGGCTTCCACAATGCATCCGGCTTTCACTTTGCTGTCCGAGTTGTCGAAGGGTCCCTTTTCGAGCACTTCGGCAATCGGCAGACCGTCGCCGCCGTGATTCCACGCGAACAGCAAACCCAGACTTGCCGTAGCGTCCGGATTTTCGGGTTGCGGAGAATAGCGCCCGCCCGTGTGCGACACATTCAGTTCGCCGAGCATTTCGCTCAGCAGTTCCGAAAAGTCGAAATTATTGTTGATGTGAGGCAGGAACTTCGAGTATGTCCGTTTCATCAGATTCCAGTCCGTGCCGTGCATGTCGACGGTGTAGAATCGCTTGAGTTCCTGCGTCCAGACGTGGTTGAACATGTATTCGCGTTCGGCAGCCAAATCCAAATCCATTCGGGCGGCGACAGTTATCGCTTCTTTTTTATTGCCGGCAAGAGTGATTTTCTGGGTATTGCGACCCAAGAGGAACAATACTTTCCCGTCTTTGTCCAGAACAAGCGACGCCCGTCCCGCATCCTTCACCTCCAGCTTTGTTTCCCGCGTGCGGGTATTGATTGACCACAAATCGTATCCTTTTTCAAAAGACGCCAGATAATACAGTTTGTCGCCTTCGTCGGTCAAAACGGCATCACTCATGTCGGACGAATTGGGCGTAAGGCGGATTATACGGTCTTCGATATTTTTCAGTTCGACAACAATATCTTTGGATGCTTTTTTTGCTGAATCGGACTGTGCGCCGTCGCCGCTTTTGTCTTTCGCTCCCTTCTTCCTGTTTTTTTCCTCTTCCTGCAACAGTTTGAAATCGTCTTCGCTCAGGCGGAACTTGTCGTATGCCTTTTGATTCATGAAGACAATCATGGCGTCGTTCAGCGACCCCCACGAGGCATGGTTTCGCATACCGTATCTCTCGGACGAAAAAAGAATGGCGTCGCCTCCCAGCACCCAGCGGGGATTCGTGTCGGTATAGCCGCTGCCGGTAAGATTGGTAACAGCGCCGCCCCGTGCGCTTACCAGACCGATGTCATAATAGGGTTCATGCTTGTTGGCGGTATAGACAATCGAAAACCATTTGCTGTCGGGCGACCATGCGTAGCCCACGTTTCCCGACGACTCCGGCTCTCCCGAACCGTCGGTGATTTGGCGCGTCGTTTTGTCGGCAATGTTGTAGACCATCAGTTTGCGCCGGTCTTCGACAAAGGCTATTTCCCTGCCGTCGGGCGAATATCGGGGATACATGCGTTCCGTGTCGGAGGCTTTGAACAGGGGTTCCTCGCTGATGGTGGTGGAATTGAAAAAGTAGGTTTCTTCGGGACGACTTATCCGCGCGATGTACAGGCTCCAGACGCCGGACTTCTCCGAAGCGTAAACAAGAGATTTTCCGTCCGCCGAAAAAGAGGGCATGTTGTCCTGAGCGGCGGAGTTTGTAATGCGTTTCGTATATTTGTAATCCGTCGACGAAACAAAAATTTCGCCTCTCATGACCGAGGCTATCTGTTTCCCGTCGGGCGAAACGGCAGAGGTGTTCGCACCGCGACCGTCAAGTTCTTCGATATCGTTGCTTTTGTTTTCGCCGACGATTTCGACGGCAAGTTTCCGGGGCTTTTCTCCGGGTTTAAGGGTATATATTTCGCCGTCGTACCAGAAACAGAGTGTTCCGTTGCCGGCAATCGTGAGGAAACGGACGGGATTGATTTTGAAGTCGCTAATCTGCTTCACCTGCGACGGATTGCTCAGCGGAAAGGAATGTATGTTGTATGTACCCGAACGCTCGCTCAGAAAATAAACCGTCGTGTTGTCGGGACTTAAAACCGGATTGGTGTCTTCGCCGGCATCCCGAATCAGTTCGGTAAATTTGCCGGCTGCAATATCGTACTTCCAGATATTTCGGGTTACCGACGACTTGTGATGCTTGCGCAGCCGGTCTTCCTGCCCTTTGCGGTCCTGATAGACGAAACTCTTACCGTCTTTTGCAAAACAGACGTTTTCAGCCGGAATACCCGCAATCTGTTCCGTGCGCCCGCCGGCAGCAGGTACCCTGTACAGTTCGCTCATCACCGCCGAAGGAAAGGCGGCGCTTGATGCGGGCGCCTGAATCCTGGCGCCGAAAACAACGTGTTTACCGTCGGGAGTGAACGAATATGGCGATTCCGCTCCCGAAAAAGCGGTCAGACGTGTGGCGTTTCCTCCCGCGGAAGGCACGATGTAAATGTCGAAATTGCCGAAACGGTTGCTCGCAAAGGCAATGCTTTTGCCGTCGGGCGACCAGACCGGCATGTAATCGTGCGCCAGATGCATGGTGATCTGTCGGGCTTCGCCGCCGGCAACCGGAACGGTGTAAATGTCTCCCTTATAGCTGAATGCGACCTGCGAACCGTCGGGAGAAACAGCGGGATACCTCATCCAGAGAGGCGACGCATGCAGTGCGCCCGCCGAAAAAATAATGCAACATGTAATGAATCTTAATGTCTTCATCCTATTGTAATTTTTGAAATAAATAAACGCAAAGATAATTGAAAATTACGAATTACAAATTACAAATTACGAAAAGAGTTGAGAGTTGAGAGTTGAGAGTTGAGAGTGGGCACACAGATTTTACGGGAGTGGAAAAAATCCTTCGGATTTTTTAATTCGTGAAAATTGACTACGTCGAACTCACGTTTCGATAAAAATTAAAAAAAATTCGTGCCATTGGCTACGCCGAACTTACGTTTCGCAATTGAAGTCAGGGACGGAATGTGTTTGTTTTTCCGCTAATGTATCGTTTGTTTGCGGACAAATCCCAAATCGCTTTATGTCAAATATTGTTGTCCGCAGGGCATTCCTGTCAACAGAAGATGTATCCTGCATAAATCCTGAACCCCGTTAGAGGTTTCACATTATTTGTCTGTGAATCCCCTGCGGGGAATTGGAGAGGAGCGATGTTTTTTCTATTGATATGCAAGTCCTTCGGACTATCCTTATCCGGAACTCATACCAAGTTGCTATCAAATAGCATAGAAATGTAGAATAATATTCTGTTAATCATGGGTTAATGTGTTTTACAATAAATATAATGACAAAGGTTTGGTATCAGGTCGCAAAGTTTATATCGCCGACATTATTCCCCCTGCGAACGTTGCGGTTTAAAAATATCTCTTTGAGACCCCTACATGCTCCGTCGCAGGCAAACACGCACTGCGCTTCACCTGCGACGGAGTTATTCACTAATCACTATTCGTTATTCGTTATATTTTAGTCTCTGTAATGATAGTGATATTGAGGGTGTACGCGGTAGTTGTCGGGATTGTCGCGCACGATTCTGCCTTCGATTTTCTGTTCGCTGAGGATCAGGTTGTATATCGGACAGACGGCTTCGACGGCGTCGCGCAGAGCGACGATTTCCTCGTATGTGTGAGGCGAGCGGACGTGTACGGTATATCGGATATTGTGCAGATAAGGCGGCACATCCTCGAATCCGGGACGTCCGGCGCGCGGGTCGAGCGTGCCTTCGATGCTTATCGACAGCGAATCGAGCACTATTTCGCGCGAGGCAGCCTGTATCTCGGTGATGTGGGTGATGCAGCTTGTCAGCACGCCCAGCTGATGTTCGTGAGCGCTTGGACCGAGGTCGCTGCCCGCGAGATACGCCGGGTTGTCGTGCAGGAGATTGAAGTGCCGGATATGCAGACGGCGCGCGCCCGAAGCGGGGTCTACTTCGACATGCAGACGGTCGAGTTGGGGACGTGCGGCACGCTGCCTGCCGGCGCGGGCGGTGTCGGAACTGTTGTCGGCACGACTGTCGCCGCCGCCGCGATTCTGTCGCCACAGCAAAGCCGCCCGCTTGTATTTGAGATACTCGCGCAGTCCCGGCTGGTACGGCGGTTTGGCGGTCAGGTCTTTCGGCGTTTGTTTGTAGTCGATGTCGCCGCTGATGACCTGTCCGGTCGAAACCAGATTGAAAACGGGCGAATGCTGTTCGGTCAGCAGGCGCAACTCTTCCAGCTGCGCGTCCGAAGCGGGCGATTTCACGTAAATCGTATAGAGCAGATTGTGCGGATATACGACACGCACTGCCGGCGGGACGGAATCGGGGCGGCTGGCGATGGATACGCCGAGCGAGTCGATGCGCACGCCCTTGAGCGCCGCCTGACTGATGTACGTGTCGGCGATGTCGCTGGCGATGACCGTGAGTGCCGATTCGGGCGAACCGGGTCCGAGACTGTAGCCCGCGAAGGTGTAGTCGCTGTCGCTGATAATCTGATGACCGCGAAAACGGATACGGCGCACGCCCGCCCGCTGTTCGGCGGTGGTGCGGGCGCGAAGGGTAACGGATTTAAGCTGCTCGCTCGGAATCCCGCCGAGCAGTTCCAGAGCCGCCCGTCTGCGCTGCAGAAACCCGTTGAGCGGGGGATGCACCGACTTAAACAGATTTTCGGTCGCTTCGGTCGTAAATATCGACTCGGTGTCGCCCGACAGATACGATGATGAGGCATCATCGACTTTCGACTGCGATTTACATGACAGCATCGCAGCCGACAGCAGCAGCAAGCCTCCGAATACAAGACTTCTGCCCGCAGTTAAATAAAATTTTCTTTTCATTACAATTTTTTT
>JAISSE010000289.1 GCA_031273285.1 Prevotellaceae bacterium | reverse complement strand
TGTATCTTGCGAAAGAAATCCGTATGTTCTCCAAAAGTTCATCGCTGAAATTTCCGGATTTCAACTGCGCAACGGCATTCATGGCTTCGGCTTCGGCTTTTTTCAGCGACCCCATCAGTTTGGGGACAAAAAACACCGCGATAACTCCCATATCGTTGCAGGATATTTGCTGCGCCATCGACATCATCAGTTTGTTATCCGTCCTCAAACGGTCGAGCAAACCGGTCTGCAATTCGTTCGACAGAATATTATTGCAATAATTCAGCGCGATTTTGTCGGGATGCCCTGTCGGAACACTTCTGTAACAGGTAATTCCGGCTTTGACAGGAATATATCTTCCCGAGTAAAATTCCCTGATTTTAAAAGGGTCTTCCCGATATTTGTCTGTCGGAAATTCGGGAACCGCGCCTGTGGGCAGGTCGCCGAACGCTTCCTTTATATAAGGCAAAATCTCGTCCGCCGCAAAATCTCCGATAAGTATAAGTCCCATGTTTCCCGCCACATAATACTCTCTGTAAAACTGCATCATTTTGTTTATCGACGGGGTTTTCAGGTCTTTAACGGTACCAAGTATGGGATTGCGGTACGGATGCTTTTTGACCACGTATTTAAGTATGTCTTCGATGGCTTTCGACCCCATTTGGTCGGCATACATATTTCGTTCTTCGTAAATCGTTTCCAACTCCGCCTGAAACATCCGGAACACGGGATTACGGAATCTTTCGGCATAGATTTTCAACCACTTCTCCAGCTGATTGGGCGGGAAGGAATTGTGATATACGGTATGGTCGTACGAAGTGTAGGCGTTGATTTCCGTTCCGCCGTATTTTTTCAGCAATTTGTCCGTTTCGCCCGGTATGGCGTATTTGTTTGCCTCAATGGACAGTTCGTTGATTTCCTTCAATATCTCGTTTCGTTTGGCTTCGTTGCCGGAAACCGGAGCCAGTTCGTCATACAGCGCCGCGATTTGGTCCAAATACGGTTTTTCCTTTTCGTAATCAACGGTACCCGTCCGGTCGGTGCCTTTGAACATTATGTGTTCAAAATAATGAGCCATTCCCGTCATGCCTTCGGGGTCGTTTTTAGAGCCTGCCTTCGCAACTACGGCTCCGTATATCTTGGGTTCGGAACGGTCTTCGGCAAGAATCACCGTAAAACCATTATCCAGTTTAAATGTTTTAACTGTCTGTGAAATCGCTTGTTGTGTAATCATTATACAGATTATGTAAATCAAAATTCTTTTCATTGCAGATATAATTTAACCATCAATAGAAACCGCAAAGATATGTAATTTTTTTTATCCGCGAATCTTGTCCACGAATTACACGAATTATTTCCAATTTCACTAATTTCTTATCTCCGAATACTTTTTTATCCACGAATAACACGAATTTTTATCGAAACGTCAGTTCGGCGCAGTCAATTTTCACGAATTGAAAATCTGCGTAGCCAAACGTCAGTTCGGCGTAGCCAATTAAAAAATCCGAAGGATTTTTTTCCAATCCCGTAAAATCTGCGTGCCAATTCTCAATTATCCACTCTTCGTTATTCGTTATTCACTATTCGTTGCCGTTTTAATCCCGACAGAAAAAAAATTCTTACCTTTGCGACAGAAAAAAGTACATTTAATAATTAAAATAATTATGAACAAACAATTTATCGTTCTGCTGACAGTGTTTGCAATGATTGCTTCACATCGCGTGTCCGCCCAAAAAAAGGACGGTGTATCACAATCCAAAACTTATGATGTCGCCGCGTTCGTATGGCCCTCGTATCATCCGGACGACAGGGCAAAGATATTCTGGTCCATGGGCATGGGCGAGTGGCAAACCGTCATGTCGAACAAACCCAAGTTTCCCGGTCATCAACAGCCGCGATATCCTCTTTGGGGCTATGTCAACGAAGCCGACCCGTACGTGATGGAGATGGAAATAGCCGCCGCGACACGTCATGGCGTCAATGTATTTATCTATGACTGGTACTGGTACGACGGGATGCCCTTTCTCGAAAGCTGCCTCAACGACGGTTTCCTGAAAGCGGCAAACAGCGGAGATATGAAATTTTATCTGATGTGGGCAAATCACGATGTAAACATGACCTGGGACAAGCGGCTGGCAGGCAAACCGAATAACTCGCGAATATGGAATGGCGGCGTGGATCGCAAACAGTTTGAAATCATCTGCAAACGGGTAATCGAAAAATATTTCTCGCAGCCGAATTATTATACGGTGGACGGCAAGCCGAGCTTTATGATATACGAATTGACGACTTTTATCGACGGACTTGGCGGCGTGAAGGAAGCCAAAGATGCGCTGGACTGGTTTCGTGCTGAAGTGAGGAAAGCTGGTTTCAAGGGGCTGGATCTTCAACTGACCCTGCGTGCCGACATGCAGGAAAATATTACCGGAATAGCGGGCGATAACGCCGGTACCCGGAAAAATGTTATCGAAATGCTGAAGTTTGACGGCGCTACACATTATCAGTACTGCCATTTTCTCAACATTGACCGCGATTATCTCGAAATTCAGGCGGACGCCGTAAAAACATGGGAAAGTCTGGACGGTGAACTGAATATCCCGTACTATCCTCACGTTTCGGTTGGCTGGGACAATAATCCGCGATTCGAACATCCGATTGGAGGGATAGTGAAAAACAACACGCCCGAAAATTTCGAAAAGGCGCTGCGGGATGCAAAAGCGTTTGTCGATGCCCATCCCGACCGCGCTCCGCTGATTACCATCAACAGCTGGAACGAATGGACGGAAACAAGTTATCTGGAACCCTGTACCATGTTCGGATACGGATATCTGGAAGCCGTGCGCAATGTTTTCGTAAAAAAACAATAATCGACGGC
This sequence comes from Prevotellaceae bacterium, assembly GCA_031273285.1. Taxonomy (GTDB): domain Bacteria; phylum Bacteroidota; class Bacteroidia; order Bacteroidales; family UBA932; genus JAIRLF01. Next base: position 1 of record JAISSE010000289.1, on the reverse strand, counting down.
A